>JAHZJZ010000055.1 GCA_022600655.1 Campylobacterota bacterium
AAATTTTTTAATAAATCTTTATTATAATGAAGTTCCATCTTAAATCCAGGGTGTGAAAGAGCGATAAAAAGGGTGTTTTGACGCACATAGACAAAGGCGATAGCCTTTTGATATCTTGGATTTAAAAGGGATATAAACTTCTGATAGCAGTAGTGGCTTTGAAGTGATTTAAATTCAGGTAGGTGATGTATATGTTTAAGAATGGCATTGGCTCTTTTCATATTTTGATTATAGCATCTTTTAGCTTTTTGCTATTGAGTGGTTGTGGATTTAAGGCTGACCCATATTGGGTAGATAAAAAAGAGATAGGGACAAAATGAAAAAGTATGATGTAATTATTATAGGTGCTGGAATCGCTGGACTCTATGCAGCGATGAATTTACCAAAAAGTAAAAAAGTTTTGGTAGTTTGTAAAGATATCCCATGGGAGTGTAACAGTTTTTATGCCCAAGGAGGCATTGTAACGGCACTGGATGAAGAGGACATTACCGCACATGTCGAAGATACCATGGCAGCAGGAGCTTTTCATAATGACAGAGAAGCCGTAGAGATAATGAGTCGTACCTCAATCGAGACTACTAAAGATATTCTTGATAGAGGTATGGAGTTTGATACCAACGAAAAAGGTGAGTTACTTTTCACGAAAGAGGCAGCCCATTCAGCAGAGCGTATTATTCACGCAGGAGGTGATGCAACAGGAAGGTATATGCACTATTTTATGATGGTGCAGAATAAACATCAGCTTCAACGAAATACTTTGGTCTATGACCTGCTTATTGAAAATGGAAAGTGCTACGGAATCAAAGCATTGGTTAAGTATCAACCTGAGACACTTTTAGCTGATGATGTGATTATCGCCTCAGGTGGTGTGGGTTCACTCTATGCCTATAATACAAACTCCAGAACAGTATCGGCTGATATTCATGGTATTTGTGTTGAGAAAGGCATAGAGTTGGCCGATATGGAGATGATGCAGTTTCACCCAACCGTTTTTGTAAAAACGCCTTTTGCTAGAAAGTTACTCTTAACTGAAGCATTAAGAGGTGAGGGGGCTTGGGTGGTCGCTGAAGATGGACGACGATTTCTATTTGACTATGATGAGAGAGGTGAGTTAGCTAGTCGTGATATCGTAAGTCGTGCCATCTTTGACCATAAACGAAAAACAGGTGAAGAGGTCTATTTGGACTTTTCTATGTTTGAAGAGAAGTGGTTTGCTAAACGTTTCCCCAATATCACACGAACTTTTGAAGCACTTGGATATAAGTTCCCTAAAGACAGAGTACCTATCTCCCCAGCATTTCATTACGCTGTTGGAGGTATTAGAAGTGACACCAATGGTCGTGTTGAGTGTATTGATGGGCTTTACGCTATTGGAGAAGCAGCCTCAACAGGAGTACATGGAGCCAATCGTCTGACATCAAACTCTCTACTAGAAGGGATGGTCTTTGCCAAAAGGGCAGTAGATGATCTCCTCTCTAAGGAGCAATGTAGTCAAGAGAAAACACCGATATTTGATAAAGAGTACAGAAACATCGTCCATCAAGAAAAAGATAGAGTCTACAAACACCGTCTGCGTAAAATCATGTGGGAAGATATAGGTATTATCCGTACCAAAAAAGGGTTACTGGAAGCAAAAAATATTATTTACGATATGAAAAATAGAGAGATAGGAAGATTGTTAGAACTTAGATTAAATACAGCTTCAGCAATTGTTGATGCGGCACTACGACGTAAAGAGTCGTTGGGGACACACTATATCGAAAAGTAACAAATAATCATTTTATCGTACAGCCATTCTCTTAAACGTGTTACAAAACTACATGAATCAGCTCTTTTAAAGGGGAGCTTTTTCTTTATAGTGAACTTTTCTAATTTTTTACTATAATATCAATATATTAAAATTATTACACGGAGTTAAAATGCATGAACAGTTACATTTGACCACAGAGTGGGTTGGAATACTTTCACTATTAGTATTTCTTGTAGGGTACTATTTTATCGCTACAGAAGACACATACCATATAAATAAAGCAAAACCAGCACTCTTTGCAGGTACGGGTATATTTATTCTTATTGGTATCTATATCGCCATGAGTGGTGATGCAAAACTAGGAGACCATCTACATCATGGTGTAAATCACCTTATTCTTGAGATTGCAGGAATCTTTTTCTTCCTCTATGTCGCCATGACCTATATCGAGGCGATGATAGACAGAGGGGTCTTCTCTGCACTTCGTTATAAGCTAGTATCTAGTGGTTATGACTACAAGAAACTGTTTTGGGTTACAGGGTTCTTAGCATTCTTTATCTCACCAGTTGCAGATAACTTAACGACGGCTCTTATCTTATCTACTGTACTTATTACAATTGATAAAGAGAACAAAGCGTTTATTATCCCTGCTGCTGTTAACATCGTAGTTGCTGCCAATGCAGGTGGTGCATGGAGTCCATTTGGAGACATCACAACACTTATGGCGTGGGTTGCACACAAGGGTAGCTTTACAGATTTCCTATATCTCTTTCCAGCTTCTATCTTAGGTTGGGGTATTACAGCATTTTTACTTTCAAAATATATTCCAGAGGGTAAACCACCATTTGCAGAGGGTGAAAAGCCTGTAGAGATAGCAGAGGGTGGAAAGGTGATTATGGGACTATTTGGTCTTACTATCTTCTTAGCTGTTATGTCACACAATGCACTTCACCTTCCAGCTATGTGGGGTATGATGTTTGGTCTTGCTATCTTGAAGCTCTATGTTTTCCATATGAACAGAAAGCAGAGAAAACTTAGTGAAGATGGTATCGCAGAACCTATAAAGGTTAATGCTTTCTCATGGATTGCTAAAATAGAGAACGATACACTGCTCTTCTTCTTTGGTATTCTAGCAGCTGTTGGTGGTCTTCACTTCTTAGGTTTCTTAGAGTACTTTACAGCTCTCTATACACAGTTTGGAGCAACAGCTGTCAATATCGGTGTAGGTTTCCTTTCAGCTATTGTAGATAATGTTCCTGTTATGTCAGCTGTTCTAAAATCAAATCCAGATATGGGTGCAGATGCTCATGCACAGTGGATGCTTGTTACGCTTACAGCAGGTGTTGGTGGCTCTATGATTTCATTTGGTTCTGCAGCTGGTGTTGGTGTTATGGGTAAACTTCACGGTATCTATACATTTAGCTCTCATATGAAACTAGCTTGGACGGTGCTTATTGGATATATCGTCTCTGTTACTGTTTGGTATGTTCAGTTTCAAATTTTAGGGATTGGAGCGTAACTTAGCTTCATCTCTTTTGTGGGCAGGAATGCCCACACTACATTTTTATTTCTACATTAATTTTCCTAATTATTTTTATAACTTATAACAAATATAGTTAATAAGTATTACAATTCGCTCACAATTTAACTATTGGAGGAATATATGGAAACACTAGACTTAACAACCACTTGGGTGGGAATCACTTCACTTATTGTCTTTATTGTGGGTTACTACTTTGTAGCCGCAGAAGATAAGTATCAGATAAACAAAACAAAACCAGCTCTTATGATGGGAATCACCATACTGATGCTGATAGGTATCTATCACGCTGTTAATGGATTAGAGATGAAACGCTTTCACCATGAGGTGGAGGTGTTAATCGTTGAGATAGCGGGGATTTTTTTCTTTTTATATGTGGCGATGACCTATATAGAGGCGATGCTTGAGAGACAAGTTTTTAGAACTTTGCGTTATAAATTGGTCTCTAAAGGGTATGATTATAAAAAGCTTTTTTGGGTAACAGGGTTTTTAGCCTTTTTTATCTCCCCTATTGCTGACAACTTAACCACAGCACTTATACTATCAACCGTACTTATTACAATAGATAGAGAGAACAAAGCATTTATTGTTCCCTCTGCTGTGAACATTGTAGTCTCTGCTAATGCAGGGGGTGCATGGTCACCATTTGGAGATATTACCACACTTATGGTTTGGGTTGATGGTAAGGGTTCGTTTGTAGACTTCTTATACCTCTTCCCAGCCTCTTTTATAGGGTGGATTGTTACAGCTCTATTGTTATCACGATTTATTCCAGAGGGTAATCCACCATCAGCAGAGGGCGAAGAGGAGATGCGTATTTTAAAAGGGGGGAAAGTGATTATGGGACTCTTTGCTTTAACCATCGCTTCAGCTGTTTTCTTTCATCAAGCACTACACCTACCTGCGATGTTAGGTATGATGTTTGGTTTGGCTCTACTGGAACTCTATATCTATAAACTTAACCGTGAACTAGTAGCCCAAGGGATAGAAGATGCTAACAGAGATGGTGTAGCAGATAGCGAACAACAAGGGGTCAATGTCTTTGCCTATATTGCTAAAATAGAGAATGATACACTGCTCTTCTTCTTTGGTATCTTGGCAGCGGTTGGTGGTCTTCACTTCTTAGGTTTCCTAGAGTACTTTACAGCACTCTATACACAGTTTGGAGCGACTGCTGTCAATATTGGTGTAGGTTTCCTCTCAGCTATTGTAGATAATGTTCCTGTAATGTCAGCTGTACTTAAATCTAGTCCAGATATGGGAGCTGATGCCCATGCTCAATGGATGTTGGTTACCCTTACAGCTGGTGTTGGTGGTTCATTAATCTCATTTGGAAGTGCCGCTGGTGTTGGGGTTATGGGCAAACTTCATGGTATCTATACCTTTACTGCACATATGAGATTGGCTTGGACAGTACTGGTGGGGTATATTATATCCGTTGCTATTTGGTATCTTCAGTTTCAGGTTTTAGGAATTGGGGCGTAGCTTTATCTCTTTTGTGGGCAGTAATGTCCACACCACTTTTTGATTTTCATCAATATTATCAATGATACTTCTTTTCTTGTTAAATATATTGTATAATTCAACTTTTATAAAGTTTACAACCATAAGGGATATTTAAATATGAAACAAGTACCGATTCTCGTACTAGACTTTGGCTCACAATACACACAGCTTATCGCAAGAAAATTAAGAGAGAGTGGGGTGTACTGTGAAGTGGTACCTTACCGTGAAGATATAGCTGATATTAAAGCTAGAAAACCACAAGGTATCATTCTCTCAGGTGGGCCTGCATCTGTTTATGCTGAAGATGCTTATAAACCAAGTGAAGAGATTTGGGATTTAGGTCTGCCTATTATGGGTATCTGTTACGGTATGCAGTTAATTACACAACACTTTGGTGGAGAGGTTGTTGCAGCTGACCATCATGAGTATGGTAAAGCAAAACTGACCATTGAAAATAGTGACTCTAAGATTTTTACAGATATGACAAACAATGAAACCGTTTGGATGAGTCATGGAGACAGAGCAGAGAGATTACCTGAAGGTTTTGAGGTTATTGGAACTTCTGAAAACTCACCATATGCAGCAATAGCGAATGATAATGCTAAAATCTATGCTTTCCAATTCCACCCAGAAGTTCACCATACAGCAGAGGGAACTAAACTACTTAAAAACTTTGCAAAGTATATTTGTGGTTGTAGCAGTACTTGGAATATGGGTTCATTTGCTAAAGAGAAAATAGCAGCAATTAAAGCACAAGTTGGAGAGAAAAAAGTTCTTTGTGGTGTAAGTGGTGGGGTTGATAGCTCTGTTGTGGCTGCAATGTTAAATGAAGCCTTGCCAAAAGAGCAACTTATCTGCGTATTTGTCGACCAAGGACTTTTACGTAAAAATGAAGCTGTAGATGTTCAAAATATGTTTAAACTTTTAGATATTCCATTAATAACAGTAGATGCTAAAGCTGAGTTTATGGAAGCTTTAAAAGATGTGAGTGACCCAGAGACAAAACGTAAAGCGATAGGTGAAAAGTTTATTGAGGTGTTTGATAAAGAGGCGAAGAAGCATACCGATGTTGCATTTTTAGCTCAAGGTACACTCTACACCGATGTTATTGAGTCTGTTTCGGTTAAAGGACCTTCTAAAACCATTAAGTCACACCACAACGTGGGTGGACTTCCAGACTGGATGACGTTTGAGTTGGTAGAACCACTAAGAGAGATTTTTAAAGATGAGGTTAGAAAACTTGGTCTTGAACTAGGGCTTCCAAAAGATATGATAGGTCGTCACCCTTTCCCTGGACCTGGACTTGCTATACGAACCATGGGTGCAGTTACGGAAGAGGGGTTACACTTGATTCGTGAGTCGGATGCAATTATGCAAGAGGAGCTAAAAGCGACAGGTTATTATGATAAAGTGTGGCAAGCCTTCACTGTTCTTCTAAATGTTCAGTCAGTTGGCGTAATGGGTGATAACCGTACTTATGACAATACTGTATGTATAAGAATGGTAGAGTCAGTTGATGGTATGACAGCTACTTTTGCTCATATTCCTCATGATGTTTTAGAGGGAATGAGTAGACGAATTATTAATGAGATTGATGGAATAAACAGAGTTGTTTATGATATTTCATCTAAGCCACCTGCGACGATTGAGTGGGAATAGTCTAGTTTAAAGGGAGAGGATTTATGATAAAAAAACTTTTAACAGTGACACTTTTAGTTTCACTTTTACTTCATGCAGATATGCCAACGGTTAACTATGATAATCAATTCGACAATGAAGAGATGAGTCAAATTGATGAGACTATGTTATCTTCACTAAAATTGGAAAGTTTGGTTTTTCAAGAGAAATTAGTTGATGGTGCAGATGGAAAGAAGATTAAGAAAAATGTTCCTGTTAAACAGGTGAAAGCTGGAGAAAAAGTTGTTTACATCAACAGAATTCTCAATACCAACAGTGAATCTAAACGGAACATTGTTGTCAAAAATCCTATTCCTTATGGAACAGAGTATGTGGTAGATTCTGCCGTTTGTGACCATGGTTGTGTTATAAGTTACTCTGTTGATGGAGGAGAGACCCTGAGTAATACAGATACTTCAGGAGAGGGTTACAACTACATAGAGTTTCATTTTAAACAAATACCAGCAAATAAAGAGTTACGTATGGGGTTTAGAGCCATTATACAATAAAAAATTAAGGGGGCTTCATGGAGCATATACTACTCATACTTATTGTGACCATTGCTATATCAACGGTTATTAATGTTTTTCTAAAAAAGTTTGATATCCCAACGGTAATAGGTTATATCTTTACAGGGCTTATTACCATGCAGCTGTTTGACTTTGGTCTACATTCACAAGAGACTTTGGCTCATCTTGCTGAATTTGGTATTGTATTTTTGATGTTTACCATAGGTTTAGAGTTCTCCATAGGGCATATGAAGTCCATGAAAAAAGAGGTCTTTGTCTATGGAACACTGCAAGTGCTTCTTAGTGGTTTTATTTTTACCTTTTTAGCAAATTATGGTTTTGGTTTAGAGATAAAAAGTGCCATTGTGGTTGGTTTTGCTTTAGGACTCTCCTCTACAGCTATTGTTTTAAAAGTACTTAATGAAAAAAATGAGATACACTCTGGCTATGGACGTAATGCCGTAGGAATTTTAATTTTCCAAGATTTAGCCGTTATCCCAATGCTCTTAATGATT
>JAHZJZ010000056.1 GCA_022600655.1 Campylobacterota bacterium
ATTATTCTCCTTTTAAATTTATGAAGAACCTTTTGAACTCAATTACACTGGAATTGAGTCATGGTATCAATAACTCCTCTCAAGAAAAACTCTTTCACTCTTTACTTTTGTCTTCGCCTTGTTACTGTGAAAACTTAATTCCCATATTATAAGTACTAAACGGAATTACCCGATTAGGCTCAATCATAAAGTTACACTCTCGTTTTATATTAGTACTATCAAAATTCACCATATCAGAAAACTCCATAATCACAATCCGATAGACATTCTCATAGCCCATATTCTCAGGCGTTAAAAAACTCGGCCAACAGCAAAAGAGCTTCTGTTTAATTTTATCTCTGAGTATCCCTTCTCCCATTGCTGTATCGAGGCTAACGGTCTCAACTACCGTTTTAACAAACTTCCTATCTTGCTCAAATGAGACTGTACCCTTTTGTTTGGTAATCATCTCTTTAGGAATTTGACCTGTCACAGGCATAAGATTGGCATAGGGTTTACCATTTTCATCTACGCTCATAGTTTTAGCTGCATACCCCACACCTATTTTATGAGGGTCACAAGGCAGAGGAATCATATCTTCACTATTAAAGGGATTGGTTTTATCTTTTATAATAGTCTGTCGTATCTCTGAGAGAGTGATTCTAAAATCATCATGGGCATGAATACGCCCAGCCTCTTGGACTGGTTGAAAAACCACCCCTCTAACACAACGATAGGCTCTTGAAAATTCAATAATATCAGGTATCTCTTGCTCATTCACCCCTTTTTTAATGACCGAGACCAGTGTGGTTGAGATATTGTGCTTCTCTAACATTGCCAAAGCTTGTTGCCGTATTTTTGTCATATCTTGGTTACGAATATCTTTTAGTACATCGCTACTGAGTGAATCAAACTGTAAGTAGACCTCAAATCCACCACCTAGCTTTTTAAGCTTTTTAACAAACGCTTCATCACTAGCAATACGAATACCATTGGTGTTCAGCATCAGATGTCGTACAGGTGACTTTTTGAGATAGTGTAAAATCTCTATAATTTCTGGATGGGTTGTCGGCTCTCCTCCTGTTACCTGAATAAGGTCAGGTTCACTCTCAGTTTTAAGCAGTGTGGCTAACATCTGTTCAATCTCAACCATACTTCTATGGTTACCCAGTCCTGGCTCAGAGCTATAGTAACAGATATTACACTTCATATTACACTCATCAGTAATGTTAAACAGAGCCAAACAGGGGTGGTTTTGGTGTTGAGGACAGACCCCACAATCATAAGGGCATCCTCTAAGCACTTTGGTCAATGGCTGTTCTGGTAAATCGGGTTGCTTTATGTAGTCGTTACACTGGTTAAAGTACGCTAAATCAGTAGAGATTTTAACCATTGACTCCCCACATTTAGGGCAAAACTTCCGTAGAAATACCTCATTGTCTTTGGTAATAATATGGGTGTCGACCAAATGGTTTAAATTGCCACACAGGTGACAAAAACTCTGTGTAGACACTAAAAACAGGTCATAGTTTTTTGCATAAAATGCCATTTAGTCTCCTATTTTGAGAGTAAAATAAGGGGAGAGAGAATAATCCCCACACCCACAACACCAGCCCCAACCACTACCAGTGCAGCATCAGCTGTAACACTTAGTGGGGTCATGGCAATCTTATAGAGAGCATTTTTAGACTCTATATGATACTCATTTATCTGTAGTCTAAGGGGATGGGTTAAGCGAATAGTTTGCTTGTTGACATCACGGTTAGCAATAAAGCGTTCACCTCTTAAACTGTATCTTTTACTATAGAGGGTACGCTCACTGACTATCTGTTTGCGAAACTGATTTTTCTCTAGCCATTGACGCTGATGTTCACTAACGTTAGCATTATCAAAATGAGCAATAATATAGGTGTGTACCATCCTTGGGTCTTTTTTATCGGTATAGGTCGTGATATTTAATTGTTTCTGATGCAGTTGAAGCATATCTTTAGAGGCTAAAAGTTCTGTAAGTGGTTGTGTGTTTTGATTAAATATATAGTGATAGCTCTTCCCTAAAAATACAATATCACCTCTCTCTTTGCTATAGTAAAATGATTCAATCTCTTCGCTATAAGGTATCATCGTCGTATCATCTTCCCATAGTACTTTGGTTACACACCCCAGTGAAGAGAAGAGTAAAACTACTAGTATTGTTATGAGTTGAAACCACCGTTTATAGTGTTGCATAAGCCCTCCTTAGATAGATAGTTGCATAGAGTATCAGCCCCAAACAGAACAACTGAAAGATATTTAACCCTAAAAAAATAGTCTCATAAGGTTTTAAAAACTCCCAGATAAAGCGTTGAGTGCTGTAGAGCAAGATAAATTGATAAAAGATAACTGTTTCAAATTTGGCTCTATGGTTAAAATAGATATAAACAGTATAGCCAAAAAAGAGTAACATCACCATACTCTCGTAGAGTTGCACAGGGTGGCGTAGTATGCCATCACCAAAGTCAACGCCAAATATAGAGCTGGTTTCAATGCCATAGGTATAGTCATCTATCCCTGTCAAATAACACCCCACACGACCAATCGCAATCCCTATGGCTAAAGAGGGAACAAAGTAGGCTCCTGTTGAACCCTCTATCTTCATAACTTTTTTAAAAATCTCAACAGCAATCACCCCACCAATTATTGCCCCTAAAATAGATTTACCTAAAATTGCTCCCTTATCTAAAGAGATATAGGTATTAATGGTTCCTACTAAAAAAGCTCCAAAAAAAGCACCAACAATTACAACGGTATAGTAGATATAGCGTAAATTTTCACTGCTAATAATTTGATAATTAGGTTTAAAAACCTTTAGAGCTAAAAAAGTACCTACAGCATAAGCGAGTAGGTCAAAGAGGAGATGAATCACCATTTCTTTCTCATCCATTCCCATCTACAACTTTTGCATTAAATGCAATTACCTGTTCATCTTCAAAACGAAATTTTATCTCTATAGGACGACAACAGACTTCACAATCTTCGATATAGTCACTCTCTTCCTCATAGCTGTCAAGTATCATAGATATTCGCTCCCAGCAGTAGGGACAGGTGAAAAAGTGTTCCATTTATGACTCCTTTCTTTTAAATAGGTTTGTTATCCAGTTGGTTACTTTACATCCACTGTCACAAGTTCCATTTTTTCTGGCTCTCATAGCTCTTATATTATTTAGTAGTAAGAGTAAAAATCCAAGAGC
This sequence comes from Campylobacterota bacterium, assembly GCA_022600655.1. GTDB lineage: Bacteria > Campylobacterota > Campylobacteria > Campylobacterales > Sulfurovaceae > UBA1140. The sequence continues at coordinate 3,207 of JAHZJZ010000056.1, forward strand.
AATAAGTAGTTGGGTTATACCAGCCAACCAGTTCTCTGCCATAAGGTTTTGAATGGCAAAACCAAAAGCTATTATCATAATAATTACACACATTAATAATCCTTTCAGCGATTGTAGCAAATAAATACTAACAATCTATTTTTTACTACTAATAGTGTACTATTCGATAAATTATTACACTGTAGCGTGGGCTTTCTAGCCCACGAAATATATTAGGAAGCCTCATGAAAAAAGCAGAATTATTAGCACCAGCTGGAAACTTAGAAAAATTAAAAATTGCACTTGGTTATGGTGCTGATGCTGTGTATGGA
>JAHZJZ010000057.1 GCA_022600655.1 Campylobacterota bacterium
AAAATTACAGAGTTTAATACATTTGATGAACTCTATTTTTCTGATGCTACTTTTATTGAGAGTCCTATTGTATTACAACTCTCTGAATCTATACAGATGTCAAGAACTTACTTTGAGATGCTAGAAGATAGAAGAGATACATTTATGAGACCTAATGTACCTCTACATATTAAAGATTTAAATGATAAATTAAAAGTATCATTAACAGAAGATACACTATTTGATGTAGAAGATTTATTAAATCGTTATGATGTTAAAAAACTACTCTCTATTTTATCAACTGTTATGGGTGGTAAAGTAAAATATAGTAAAAAAACAAGAGATTATCAATATATTGATAATAATGGTAAAGCCTTTGATAGTTTAAATACAGCAACAGGTGTTAAATCATTTGGAATTATACAGATGTTAATAAGAAGTGGAATTATCGACCAACGCTCTTTATTAATATTAGATGAACCTGAAGTGCATCTACACCCAAAATGGCAACTAAAATATGCTCAACTTATTGTAGAACTGGTCAAAAATGATATAAATGTATTGGTCACTTCTCATAGCCCCTATATGATACAGGCATTGGTTAAATATACAAAAGATGCAGATATTGTAAATAAGAGTAACTTCTATTTAGCTACAAAAAAAGAGCTACATTCAAACATTGAAAATGTAAATGAAAATCTTCATAAAATATTTGAACTTTTAGCTGAACCAATGAATGAGGTTTATGAGTAGATGCTAAAGCGAATAGAGAATTTTGGAGAAGCGAATGGCTATTTTATTTTTGACTCACTTACAAAAGTGAGTGATCAAACTTGCATCTGTGATAATTTAATAATTATTGATTTTGATAAAACTAAAGAAAAAATAATAGAAGAGACAAATCAATCTACACGCTCTTCTTGTGATGGATTAAATCTCAAAGAGAGCATAGACTTTATTGAATTTAAAAGTTTTAAAAATGTAAAAACTAAATTTCATAACAAAGAGAATATGGAGAAAAAAGAAAAAAATTTTATAGATAAAACAGAAGCATCACTAGCTGATAAAATTGAATCTAGTATTTGGATGTTTGAATATATCTTGGGTCATAAAAATTTTTCTGCTACAAAAGATGAAAAAACACTATATAGGAATAAAATAAAAAATTACTATTTGGTTGTAGATATCGATTTAACTAAAAACTCGAAAGATACATTAGTTGCAAAATTAAATGGATTAACACTTCCAACATCACTGTATGATAATCTTATTATTCAAGTAGAATCAATTCTTAATGATATTGACAAATATATTAAAATAAATAAACCAAAGATGATAAGTTGTGAAGAGTTAAAAAAATTTTATACAACTTAAAAAATAAAGTATAATAAAAACCTCTATCATGCTAAATATAACCAACTTTAATAACAACATTCTAAAAAATATCACCTTCAATATACCCTCGAACAAAAACCTCATCATTCTAGGTTCAAACGGTGTAGGGAAAACAACTTTAGCTAAAATTTTATGTGGACTAACCCCTAGTAACAGTGTCACCATCAACAATATCAACCCCTCAAAATTTTTTGGAGAGCAAAGAGCGAAGCTTATCAACTATATTCCTCCCAAATTAGAGATATTTGATGAATTCATCACCGTTCGAGAGTTTCTAGCGTTGAGTTCTCTAACACCTCATATTACTATAGATGAAGCTTTAGATAGACTACAAACTACTCACCTGCAACACAAAGCATGTCAAACACTAAGCAGTGGAGAGTCACAACTCCTACTAATCGCTAGTAGCTGGTTGCATGGTGCGACTTATACTATTTTTGACGAACCCACAGCCAATCTTGATCCTCAAAAGATGCAACTTCTTTTTGCTCTGTTTAAAGATGAAAACTTTTTACAAAGTAAAATCATTATTACCCATAATCTTGATTTGGCTTATAAATTGGGTTTTGATATTTTGTTTTTAGAAAAAAATACTATTAAATATCATGGTTCATCAGAAGCATTTTTTGAACAAGCATATTTAGATACTATTTATAAAAAGAGCGTACAAAAAATATCTAATAATATTGTAGTGAAACTATGAAAAAACTAATTTTACTCTTTGCTTTTACTATTTTAATAGTAGCCCCTTTTTTAGGACAAATCCCCATAGTTCCAAGTAAACTGTTAGACAACTCAAGCATGGATTATAAAATCTTTTTTGAACTGCGTCTGCCTCGTATGCTTTTGGCATTTTTTGTAGGTGGGGTTTTGGCTCTTGGGGGCTTGATATTTCAGACTGTATTTAGAAACCCTATGAGTACCCCTTTTACACTAGGCGTGGCAAGTGGAGCGACACTTTTTACAGCGATGGCTATTGTTTTAGGTTTTTCTAGCATGAGTTCTCTTTTTGCTTTTGTAGGAGCAATGGGTACTGTAATGGTTCTGTTTATGGTCGCTAGTCGATTTAAAAGTTATGACACCTCTTCACTGCTACTAGTAGGTATTGCCCTCTCTTTTTTCTACTCTGCTTCATTGATGGTGATGTTTTATCTTAGTAACCTTCAAGAGAGTTATGAGATTATGCGTTTTACCATGGGGAGTTTAGATATTGTAGGCTTTGAGAATATCTATCTTTTGGCAGTGACTGCTTTTTTACTATTAGCTCTTATACATCACTATCGTTATGAACTCAAACTGCTACTAACCTCTTATGAGTTTGCTTACCTTAAAGGGGTAAATGTCAAAAAAATTAACTATATTTTGCTCTTTGGGGTTTCAGTTGCTGTAGGGGTAGCTGTGAGTTTAACAGGACCTATTGGATTTGTGGGGTTAATCATTCCTCATATACTCAAAACCATCTATGCACAGAGTGCTGACAGACTCATATTTCCTATTTTCTTTTATGGAGGGGTATTTTTAGTGCTTTGTGACCTGATAGCAAGAAATTTAGGCACAACTACTGATGTGCCTATTGGAGTAGTGACCTCTTTTTTAGGAGCTCCGTTTTTTATCTATCTTTTGATAAATAAAAAACAGTAACCACACTTAACTTCTTAAAAAACTCTTTAGGAGTCGGAGACTTTAGTCCCAAATGAGGCGAGGCTAAAGCCGTCGGTTCCTAATTTTGAAAACTTCTGCTACTCTTTTTCAGAGCTAAACCATTTCCAAAATAGACCTGCTAAAACAGCTCCTGCGATTGGGGCTACCCAAAATAGCCAAAGTTGATTCATGGCTGATGTTTCAGCAAAAAAGGCTACAGCTGTACTTCGAGCTGGGTTGACTGAAGTATTGGTTACAGGAATTGAGATTAAGTGAATAAGTGTCAATGTTAACCCAATAGCAATCGGTGCAAATCCTGCTGGTGCTTTATCACTGGTAGAAGCTAAAATAATAAACAAGAACATAAATGTTAAAACCACCTCAATTAACAGTGCTGACATCATACTGTATCCACCTGGAGAGAGTTCACCATATCCATTGGTTGCAAAACCACCTACTTCAAATCCTGCTTTACCTGTAGCGATAAGATAGAGTACAAAAGCAGCAACCATACCACCCCACACTTGTGCTAAAATATAAGGAGCCAACTCACTTTTTTCAAACTTTCCAGCACTATAAAGTCCTATCGATACGGCAGGATTTAAGTGACATCCTGAGATATGACCTATCGAATAAGCCATGGTCAATACCGTTAAACCAAACGCTAAAGAGACTCCTACAAACCCAATACCAAGTTCTGGATAACCTGCAGCCAATACAGCTGACCCACAACCACCAAATACCAACCAAAATGTTCCAATAAACTCTGCAACTAACTTCTTACTTAATGACATCCTTTTTTCCTTACACTGTTTAAGATAAAAAATTATAGCACTTCTATACTGTTTTTAAATAAAAAAGTATAATTTTAAATATTTAATGTTACTTTTTTTAGTCAAAGAATAGTTTAATGAATCTATCAGATATCCCTCACTATACTACGCTCTAAAATTCATCGTGGGCAGGAATGCCCACGCTACATAAAAAGAGACCCTAATGATAAAAACCATAGTCGGAACAGCAGACTTCATCGAATCACTTCGTGGTAAAAAAGCCACCTTTATGTTAGCCCTAAGTAATACCAAAACAGCCAATATAGAAGGAATCACCCAAGCTGGAATCCCAGGGATGATTCACCTCACCCCTACACTTGATAGTGAGTTTCTCTGTACAGGTGAAGTGAGAAGTTTAGATAATATTGCCGAAACACCAAAAGGGGTTCCTACTCCCGCACTTATAACAAGAGGAGTTCACCTGCTTTCGCCCTATAGTCGCATCGAACTGTTAGACTTAGGCTTAGAGGTTAAACCTAAAGTAGACTATTTTAAACTGTATAACTTTGATATAGAGCCAAGCGATAATATCGCTAAAGGAGCCAATATAGATGCTCAAACACTCTTTCAAAAAGGGGTAGAGTTTGGACAGAGTTATAAGTGTCAAGATGACTATATTATCTTAGGTGAGTCGGTTCCTAGTGGTACGACCACTGCCATGGCTACAGCGATTGGACTACGTTATAAAGCAAAAGAAGCTTTCTCTAGTTCATTTAAAAATGTACCAAATGATATACGAAAAAATACGCTAAAACTTGCCCTCTCTCATCTAAATCATAAAGATGATATATTTGCTATTTTAGGGAAACTTGGTGACAATATGTTAATTTTCAATGCTGGATTTATCTTGGGTCTTAACAACCAAATACCATTAGTTCTAGCAGGAGGAACCCAAATGGCATCTGTTCTACTCATAGTCAATAAAATTTTAAGACTCATGGGTGGGACGATGGAGACCTCAAACTTAGCTCTCTGTACTACCAAATGGGTGGCAGAAGATGAAAATAGTGACATTAAAGCTCTAATTGAACTGCTACAGTTTCCTATCAACGCCTACTACAGTGATTTTGACTTTTCACTAACCAACCATCCTGCACTCAAACTCTATGATGAGGGTGAAGCCAAAGAGGGCGTTGGAGCTGGTGGAGCTTTGATGTATGCTAATTTAAATGGGATTTCTAAAGAGAATATTACTAAGCAGGTTGAGGCTTTTTTACAATAGTCTAATCCATCTCTTCAAATCGTCGGCAGAGTATATTCACTATATCTTGACGGGTATATGGGTTGTCGAGTGAGGTTAACTTTTTAATCAGTCTCTTTTTAGAGATGGTTCGTATCTGTTGACACAGAAGAATCGATGGGAGTTCTAACTCATGTTTTAGTAGAAACTCATTGGGGTAGACTCTTCTTCCTTTTTTAAGTGAGGTAATCGGAATAATGGTCACCACATCCAAAAGGTTTTCATAACTGTTGGAGATAACCAGTACAGGTCTTGTTCCTTGTTGCTCTCGTCCTATCGTTGGATTCAAGTCTGCCAAATAGACATCATACTGATTCATGACAACTTCTCACTATCTACATACTTAAATCCCTCTTCTATCTCCTGCATATCTTGACGATACAGCTCGTCATTTGAAGCTTCAAGCATAGCCTTTTTATACTGCTCTTTTTGCTTTTTTTCAATCAGTAGTTGCAGTGCAGAGGAGACCATCTCTGAAAAGGATTGGTATTGACTGGCTATTTGATTAAACTCTAATGCATCAAAGACATCATTTTTTATGGTTACTGTTTTTCTTACCATGCTGACTCCTTATTATCATATATTATTCATACTTTTATCATACCGAAATAAGTTATACTTTCATTTAAAAAATAGACTTCTTTCAAAACTTATTTGGAATCGGAGACTTTAGTCCCGAACATAACGAGGCTAAAGCCATCGG
>JAHZJZ010000058.1 GCA_022600655.1 Campylobacterota bacterium
AGCAGGGGTTAAGAAGCTATACGATTACACGGAAGATGGCTTTTGACACCATGATTGAGAACGACCCCAAAAAATCTTTAGCCACCAAAAGCTTACTATCCCTTAATAAATCCTCTTTTTTCTCCCCATTCTCCTCATAAAAACTCCTATCTTCTCGAACTCTCTCTTGCCACTGTAAAAAGTCTCGATATTCATTTATCCAATCTTTTAGCTCTTGCCACTCTCGTATCAAAGCCTCATGGACTATCTCTATCTCATCTTTATTAGTTACGATTAGTCGTTCATTAGCAAGTAGAGTGATGGTCTCTATATCTTCCTTTTTAAACTCATCTAATTTGGCTCTTTTTTTGGTATCTGTTTCATCTCCAATAGTTACAAGATTGATAAAAACTCTCTTAATAGAGTTCTCAATATTGGGATAACGACTATAAGCACTATCAGCATAATGGCTAATAGATTTAGAGATACTTCCTATCTGCTTTAGTGTATCAAAAGAGATAGTTCGCCCCTCTTTATGTACCCAAAGTTGGTCAAGTGCAAATTCCAATAGTGGAAGTTGTCCTGCTTGACCCTCTATCTCACCTATAATCCTATCGACCAGACCATCTTGAAAGGTAACACCATATTTTAGAGCAGGTTGCTCTATGACCTCTTGCAGACTTTTGGTATTCAATAGGCTCAAAGTCTTGTTGGGGTGGGCATCATAGACGCTAATAAATGGTTCATAGTAGGATAAATGAGCAAGGAAATCAGCCCTCATAGAGATGATTAGAGTTACATTTAGCTCTGAATTGATAATGCTCAATAGTTGGTCGAGAAAACTATTTCTATCTTTTTGCTCTTTGGTCAAGGTAAAAAGTTCTTCAAATTGGTCGATGATGATATATAGTTTTTTAACCCCTCTCTTTTCTTGAAACTTCTCAACCAATTGTATCGCTTCTATATCTCCATTTTGCAAATCATTGGTTAGCTCTCTCTCCTTTTTCATCTGTTTTAACTCATCAGGATAGAGCGTAGAGATAAAAACAGAAGCCAAACTTTTAAATGGATTTCCAAATGGTCTAAAATCGACTATCTCTACACCATCCTCCTCTAGTGCTGGAACTATTCCTGCAAAAAGAAGTGAGCTTTTACCAGACCCACTGGCTCCCAAAAGGGTAAAAAGTTTGGTTGTTTTGATGGTTTGAGCTATCTTTTTGGATTCTGTTTCTCTACCGTAGTAATTTTCTCTGTCTTCGTACTCAAAACTATGTAGTCCTTTATAGGGGTTGTTCATCTGATTGGATTCAAACAAAGTTTCAGGCATCTCTTCCCAAATAGATTTTAGATAAGTAGCAGGAGTAGCATAAGCCTGTTTACCATTGGTTTTTCTATCTGTTGCAATGGCAATAACCAATCCTGTTTGAGTGGAGACCACAGCTGAACCACTGTAGCCTTTTTCTATGGTATCCTCATCCCCTATTTTTAAATCATAAGTGGTAACTTTTTCATTAGTAGCTCTTGATAAAATAGGATAGACTTTTTTGATAGAACCTTGCAGTGGCTCTTGACGATATTGGTCACTTTTATGAGGTCTAAATCCATCTATACCAAAAGCATCACCCTCTTGAGCGATTTCATCAGAGAGTTTCAACGCAACCGTATCGGTCAACCCTTCGACATAAATGAGAGCCAAATCGATAATATCATCATCGTTAGAGATATGTAAAAGAGTGGCATTATGAACATCAACTTGTAAATTCTCTTTGCCACATGCATTAACTACATGAGCAGCAGTGACTAAAAAGCTTCCTTTTTCATCTTTATAAACACAGAACCCTGTACCGAAACTGCTATTTTTAGTACTTTTGATTAGAAATGTGGATTTGTTTGATGTATCAGACATACTTACCCCTCTTTAGCTACCTTTGTATTATTGTAACATATAAAGAGGTATTATTCTTCGAAAATTTATAAATTTTGTATCTAGTTTTTTTCTATTTTAAAATATTTAGAAAACCTACAACACTCCAAAAATATGCTCTAAAACATCCCCTTTAAAATCTAAGTCACCATAAATATACTTATCTGTCTCATCCTCAGCACTGGTTTGGATGAGTCCTAGGTGGTACTCATTTTGCATAAAGTATTGGTATCCGTTATAGTCTTGTCTTGGGTTGTCAAATAGTGCCATAGGCATGTAGCCAAAAAGTCCGTTGGCTTTCATGCTCTCTTTTTGTAATGCTAAGCCTTCGTACACTTGTGCTGGTATGTGTCTCCAGCCCTCTTTATCAACTTCATCACTGCTGATGGTTCCATTGCTATCGGTATCGATCCAAGTGGCTGTGGCGATACTTAAGTATGGTAAGAAGACTGGTTTGTTATGTGTCTCCTTTAGGTAGGCACTAAAGTTTGATATTCTCTGGGCTAAGTACTCTATGCCTGTCTCCTCATTGGTATAGGCGATAGGGTTGGGTTCATCCCATGAACCTGGATTGAAGGGATTTCTACTGAACTGAGCCACCATCTCTTGGAAAGAGATAAAACTTAGTTTATCACCTAAAGTTTTGTAGATAAGTTCTGTTTCACTCCATGAGTGTTTGTCACCTAATGCACAGTTATCATAGCCACACGATGTTACTGTTGAAGTGGCTCCCCTATTTCCTCTGTCGGTCATACATAAAGAGAAGTAGATATCGGAGACATTAGCATCTATATTATCTATGGCTTGACCCATAATGTTGGCAAAGGCTATCTGGGTATCGTTATTTTCCAAAATAGCATTTTTATTAAACTCTGGCTCCATTATAAAAAGTTTGGTTCCATTAAGTTCTTTTATGAAGTTGGCTACTTTTTGGTTATCTTCATAATAGTCGGTTAGCGTCTCACCACTTGGAACAGAGGTTAGTTTGTCTCCAAAATACCAGTAGATAAATACAGGAATATACCCTGCATCCATCGCCTCTTGAATTTTGGAAGGGGTAAACCAACTCTCTTGCCAACCTTCAGTAATCCAGTAAGAGATATATTTGGATTTCACTAGATACTGTTGAAGTGTTTTAAATTTGTCACCATCGAAGTTTCTAATGGTTTGATAGTATCCGTTATCTGCAAGATTTTCATTGAGCATTAGTGATACACTGTTCACCCATATGGCATCTTCTACTCCCTCTTTTGCAAAAGGGTAGGCATTTCTTCCCCCAAATCCTACATTTAAACTGTTTGATAACTCACTAGGAAGTACTTTTGTTTGATTGGTCTCATTGTTTTCTGATGGTGTGGTTGTATTATTTTCAATGGGTTGAGAAACCACTATAGGAGAGACTGTAGCAGTTTCAGTTTCTACTACTTCTGTGAC
>JAHZJZ010000059.1 GCA_022600655.1 Campylobacterota bacterium
ATAAAAAAATAATTGTTACAAATAGGAGTAATTTACTCCTATTTAAAAAATATGATACTTTTTGATTCAACTTTATTTATTTTTATGATAAACTTACCCTTATAACTCTTAAGAGAAAAATATCTATAATAAAAAGGAAAAAAGTATGACAAAAGAGATTTTCAACCCAAATCCAAAATTCGCAAAAGATGCAGCTATTAACAGTATGGATGCCTATTGGGAACTTCAAAATAGAGCCATAGAAGATTATGAAGGTTTTTGGAAAGATTTTGCTGATGAGAAAGTTGACTGGATTGCCCCATATGACACTGTATTAGATGAGAGCAACGCACCATTTTACAAGTGGTTCTCTAATGGTAAACTCAATGTCTCTAACCAATGTATCGACCGACACTTAGCAGACAAAGCTGATCAAAATGCCATTGTATTTGAGGGTGATAGAGGCGATGTGGAATACATTACCTATGCACAACTTTCAGAGCGAACCAACAAGATGGCAAACCTGCTTAAAAACAAGTTTGGTGTCACCAAAGGGGACAGAGTTGTTCTCTATATGCCAATGATTCCTGAAGCAGCCTATGCAATGTTGGCATGTACCCGTATTGGTGCGATTCATTCGATTGTATTTGGTGGATTCTCTGCTGAAGCACTCAAAGACAGAATCGAAGATGCTGAGGCAAAAATTGTGATTACAGCTGATGGTGCTTACAGAAAAGGTAAGCCCTACATGCTTAAGCCCGTGGTAGATAATGCATTAAGCCAAGGTGGAGAGAGTATTGAAGCTGTAGTGGTTGTACAGAGAAATAATGAAGAGATTACATGGGTAGAGGGTCGTGACCATTCGTATAATGAGTTGATTGGTGCTGAGTCAGCAGTCTGTCCATTTGAGCCAATGGAGTCTGAAGATCCACTCTTTTTACTCTATACATCGGGTTCTACAGGAAAGCCAAAAGGGGTTCAGCACTCAACAGCTGGGTATATTCTGTGGGCTCAGATGACCATGGAGTGGGTATTTGACCTGCGACAAAATGATGTCTATTGGTGTACGGCTGATATTGGTTGGATTACAGGACATACCTACATTGTCTATGGGCCATTGGCAGCTGGTGGAACCACGGTTATGTTTGAAGGGGTTCCAACCTATCCTGATGCAGGACGAGCGTGGAAGATGGTGCAAGACCACAACATTACGCAGTTCTATACAGCACCAACAGCGATTCGATTGCTCCATGCAACAGGTGAAGATGAGCCAAGTAAATATGACCTCTCTAAACTACGAGTCTTAGGAACCGTTGGTGAGCCGATTGATCCACCAGCATGGAAGTGGTACTATGAAGAGGTAGGAAATTCAAATTGTGCCATTGTGGATACCTATTGGCAGACCGAGACAGGTGGGCATATGATTTCTCCACTACCAGGGGCGACACCGATTAAACCTGCTTGTGCGACCTTCCCACTGCCTGGAATTATTGCCGAAGTGATTGAAGAGGATGGAACACCAACACCTGTGGATGAAAAAGGGTTTATGTGTATTACACGACCTTGGCCAAGTATGATACGAAACATTTGGGGTGATCCGGATAGATTTGTAAAGTCCTACTTTGGTGATTGTAAAAAAGATGGCAAAGCTGTCTACTTTACAGGTGACGGTGCCATGATGGATGAAGATGGCTACATCACCATTACAGGACGAACCGATGATGTTATTAATGTATCAGGTCACCGAATGGGAACAGCTGAAGTAGAAGCAGCGATTGCGAAACATGAGTCGGTGGCTGTTGTGGCTGTTGTAGGTAAACCACATCCGATTAAAGGTGAAGGTATTTTTGCTTATATTGTTCTAAATCACCCAGAAGAGGCGAGCGAAGAGCTTAAAATCGAGATTAATAAGGTGATTAAAAAAGAGATTGGTGCCATTGCTCTGTGTGATGCGATTGCCTTTGTTCCTGATGTTCCTAAAACGCGTTCAGGTAAGATTATGCGAAGAATCTTACGAGCCATTGCCAAAGGTGAAGCTGTAACGCAAGACACCTCTACACTTGAAGACCCAACGGTGGTTACCAAGATTGAGACGATAGTCAATGAGGGGTAAAGTCATACTCTCCCTTTTTATGGGAGTGGCTTTTTTAGGTTGTAGCCATCATGCTAAGGTAGTGTTTCCTAATAAAGGTTACCAAGATGTAACTTGGAGTGAGAAAGAGAAAGCCAAAGAGATAGCCATACGACATCTAGATAGAAATGAGTATAGCAGTACGCATCTCATTCGTCTAAAAGGGAGTGAACCACCACACTTTCATGATACGCATAACTTGAATGTTACGGTTTTGTCTGGAGAGAGTATTATTCATTTTCAAAACCATGAAGTGCTACTCAAGCAGGGAGATGTGGTCTCCATCCCTAAAGGGGTCTACCACTGGGCTGAGAATATTGATAGCGAAGCAAGTGTAGTTTTTGCTACTTTTTCTCCAGCCTATAGTGGTAAAGATATGCATTTAGCCAAGTAGTTTAGTTTGCAAATATTTTAGTTAACTGGGAGGTAATGTACATCCCAGTACTGATAGTAATAATTAAAAAAGATAGATAATATAGAGCAATTGGTAACAGTTTTTTATAATTTGGTCTTCAGAAATAAATAATATATACTTTTGTATAGGTATATTATAATATATATAACTTTATATTTTAATTACTTTTATTAATGTATAGTTAAGAATTATGATTTTCTATTATTTTCCATGGTAGCCCTTGCATATTTAACTCATCCATAAATGGGTCAGGGTCAAACTCTTCCATATTAAAGACCCCTTTTCCTTGCCATTTTCCATCAAGCATTAATTTAGCCCCAATCATCGCTGGTACACCTGTAGTGTAACTTACTCCTTGACTCATCACTTCAGCATAACAGGCTTCATGGTCACTTACTTGATAGATATAAACACTCTTCTCTTCACCATCTTTAACGCCTTTGGCATAGATACCAATGTTTGTTTTACCTTTGGTTCGTTCACCAAGTGTCGCTGGGTCTGGAAGTAGGGTGGCTAAAAACTCCATAGGTATGATTTTCATCCCTTTATGTTCTACCTCTTTGATCCCCAACATTCCTACATTTTCAAGGCATTTCATATGGGTTAAGTAGCTCTGCCCAAAGGTCATAAAGAAACGGATTCGTTTTAACCCTTTGATATGTTTGACCAATGACTCCATCTCTTCATGATAAAGCAAGTAGCTATCTTTTGGACCCACTTCAGGGTAGTCCCACACCTGCATAATCTCCATTGGTTCAGTCTCTATCCATTTGCCATTTTCCCAATAACGACCTTTAGCCGATACTTCACGAAGATTAATTTCAGGGTTAAAATTGGTCGCAAATGGATACCCGTGGTCACCAGCATTACAGTCAAGTATATCTATGGTATGAATTTCATCAAAGTAGTGTTTCTGAGCATAAGCACAAAATACATTGGTCACCCCAGGGTCAAATCCACTACCAAGCAGTCCCATAATATTAGCATCTTTAAACTGCTCATCTCTAGCCCACTGCTCTTTATACTCAAATTTAGCCGTGTCAGGGTGTTCATAGTTGGCTGTGTCTAAGTAGTCGATTTCACACTGCGTACAAGCATCCATAATGGTTAAATCTTGGTAAGGAAGAGCCACATTAATGACAATATCAGGTTGTATCATATTAAACAGTATCACCATATCCTCTACTGAGTCAGCATCGATTTGAGCTGTTTTAAGCGTCACGCCAGTTTTATCAAATACATTTTTAGAAATAGCATCACACTTACTTACCGTTCGACTAGCCAGAGTAATCTCACCAAAACTCTCAGCATTCATTGCACACTTAAATGCAACCACATTACCAACACCACCAGCACCGATGATTAGGGTTTTTTTTGACATAGTAATTCCTTAGAACTCAAATTATAAATTTTAAAGGGATTTTACCATAATGATGTTAAGTCTTCTCTACTCAACAGGTACATAAATCTCTGTCAAAAGTTCACTCTGTTTGGTATCCATCGGCATATTGAGGTACTTCTCAAATGGTGGTTCATCTCTAAAGCTGTACCCATTCTCCTCTATCCACGCATAGAGTCCCATCCAAACACCTATAAGCTCTTTATGACTCCCTTTATGGGTAACCATTATATATTTACCTTCAGCTACACGCTTGGTCTCAAACCCATGTTTTTTCAAGAAAGCTATTTGAGGTTTACCCCAAGCTATGGCTGCATCGTAACGAATATTCTCCTCTTGGGTTACATTTGGGTCATCATGGCAGATACCCAAAAGCTCTGCACCTTTAACATCTAAAACCATCTCAACACTTGGTGGCTCTTTCTCACACGCTTTGCCAAAATCATTCAATTTAGTCGAGAGATTTTGCCACGCTATCTCTGAACCTCTATCATACTCGCCTGTCTGTCGCTCATAGACAACAAACGCTTCATCTCTAATCACTACTTGTGGGGTCTGCATCATCTTCTCCTTATATCGCTGTAACTCTTCAACTCGTTGGTACTTATACGCTGTAGGTGTAAGCCCAAAAATCTTTTTAAACGCTTTGTTAAATCCATTGGGTGTTTTAAATCCAGATGCCAGTGCTACTTCTATAATCGACTTCTCTTGGCTTATCATCTTCAGTGTAGACTTCTCCAACCGAAGCCGTGAAGCATACGCCATAGCAGACTCACCAACCTGTGTCTTAAACACCCGACAAAAATGATACGGAGAGTACCCAGCCACCTTAGCCAAATGCACAATCTCTAACTCATCATCTAAATGGGTTTCTATATAATAGAGAGCTTTTTGAATCGGTTGACTCATAAGAGATACTCCTTTGTCATGTTTTGTTAAGAGTATTATAGGGTATATGGGAAGATTTGTCTTGTCCTAGATTGCTACGGAAACAATAAACTTAAATCAGTACAATTTCACTATGAAAAAAATAAACCTAAACTGCGACATGGGCGAAAGCTTCGGCATCTACAAAATCGGCTTAGACGAACAGATAATGCCCTATATTGATATGGCAAACCTAGCCTGTGGCTTCCACGCATCAGACCCAGTAACCATGCACCAAAGCATTCGCAGTGCTAAAGAGCATGGTGTCGCCATAGGGGCTCACCCCTCTTACCCCGATTTGGTAGGGTTTGGTCGGCGTGAGATGGTCTGTAGCAGTGAAGAGATAGTCGCTTTTGTGCTGTATCAGTTAGGTGCATTAGAGGTTCTTTGTCAAAGTTATGGGGTTAAAGTGCGTTATGTTAAACCTCATGGGGCGTTATACAATACCATGATGCAAGACGCTGAAGTCTTCAAAGCCATTGCCAAAGCGATAGCCAAATATAGCACCAGTATAAAACTTATGATACTCTCTTCAACCAAAAATAGTGAATACGAGCAGATAGCAAATAGGTACGGTATAGAGCTACTCTATGAGGTGTTTGCCGACAGAGCCTACAGTGATGAGGGGTTTTTGGTCTCACGAAAAGAGCATGGGGCTGTAATTCATGACCACAGTGAGGTATTAAAACGAGCTAAATTGCTCTTTGAAGAGGGGGTTATCGAAACCGTTAGTGGTAAAAAATTATCACTCAAAGTCGATACCATCTGTGTACATGGCGATAACGAATCGGCATTAGCCTTTATAAAATCACTCTATGAGTTAAAAAATGACTATTCAAATCGTCTCCGTTGATTCGGTGATGCTCTATTTTGAGCCTACTATCTCTGAAGAGGTTTTAGATAAAGTTCAGAGTGCCTATACGCTACTAAAAAAACTAGAGGGAGTTATTGATATTACTCCTTCATATAACTCTATACTGATTCATTATGATATTTATATCTATAACTATCAAACCATTCAAGAGACCATAATAGAGGCATTAGAGAGAACTCAACAGAGTTTTAAGAAGTCTGATGGCAAACTCATAACCATCCCTACTAACTACAATGGAGTAGACCTAGAATCTGTTGCAAAAACCAACAATCTAACCATTGACGAGGTCATAACCCTACACACCCAAACCATTTACCGAGTCTACGCCATTGGTTTTATGGTAGGGTTTGCCTACCTAGCAAAAGTCAATCCCCAAATAGCCACCCCACGCCTAAACACCCCACGAGCCAAAGTCCCTAAAGGCAGTGTTGCCATAGCTGATAATCAAACTGCCATCTACCATCAAGAGTCTGCTGGTGGATGGAATATTATTGGACATACGGAGTTTGATGCGTTTGAGCAGTTTGCTGTTGGGGATAGGGTGCAGTTTGTGAGGGTGTGAAAAATATTTGAAAAACCAATAAATTATTATATAATGTTAAAGTAATCTTGAAGGAGCTACCATGAAAAAGCTAACCATTCTCTCTCTTTTACTTCTACTTCAACCACTCTACTCAATTGATACATCTAAACTCTACCAAGAGCTAATGCCTTTTGTCTGTAAAAATGAGAACATTACACCTTGTGATAAAAATAGTATTTTAATTCATCATAAAAACTACTTTAAACTGGATAACAATCGTGTTCTACTCTTTTTTAATACTCATACGCCAAATGTTTATGCAGAACAGTATGGAGTTGTAAATGGAGCTGTTATTTTTAATATCAATGGAGATTGGCAGATTGTAAATCATACCTTTTCAGGCTCTATTTATGAGATAAAAAGAGATATACATGCTGGTATTTGGGTGTCTCACCCTTGGACGGTAGCAGGAACAACTCCTGCACTCTCTTATAGCAAGAATGGAGTAGAGTGGGTTGATATTAAACTTCCTCCTAGAGGAAACGATTTGAATCCTAGTTTTACACTGGACTTCTTGTTATTGGAGAATAAGATTGCTCTTAAATATGATGATGGAACATACGAAACAGGGAAACTTTACTGGATAACAACTTATAAAGATGCCATAAAAACCAATCCAAAATGGAAAAAAATCAGTGCTAAAGAGTATAACAGTTATCGGTCTATAACCACAACAGCCATTAATAATGCTTGGTCTGCATGGTCTTCAAAGGAAGATGAGACGAATCTACTACTTCATAATACAATAAATGGAAATAAAATAGAGATTCCAAGCAAACTTAAACGAGGTACAGCATCAACTAAAATTTCCTATAGCATCCAAATTGGCTTTTTTAATGTTGAAAAAAATCTCCATATGGTATCTAAAGAGCTAAAGGGTATAACTGAACATACTCTAGTTTCAAAAAAAGTCTCTTATGACAAATATAAACTCTTTTTAGGCTCATTTACAACAAAAAAAGAGGCTCAGGATGCACTAGTAAAACTTAGAAGTCGATATAGAAAAAACAGATACATTAATCAGGCGTTTATTACGGTTTTACCTTAATGGCATTTGAAGTACTCCAA
>JAHZJZ010000060.1 GCA_022600655.1 Campylobacterota bacterium
CTATCATAGTGATTACACTGAAAAACTTATGGAGGCGATTTTGCCACTTAAAAGTGAACGAGGTTGGCAGACAGGAATCTATGAAAAAGATGGAAAAGTCAATAAGTCGGTTACCTGTAATACCAATGCTATTGTTTTAGAGTCTCTTCTTTATAAAAAAGAGGGTCCTCTACTTAAAATGATTAAAAACCAATAGGAGGTTACTATGGGACAACTACCAGAAATGAGACCTATGGTAGGTCTCTTCCGTTCTCTACAGTACCCTACTGATGGAGGAAAACGAGACCTACGAGTAGACTTTATCCGTGGGTTTGTAATGCTTATTTTGATTGCTGTGCATATCAATATGACCTCATTTTACAACTACATTGCGTGGGAGCGTTTTGGTGTGGTAACAGGTGCAGAGGGGTTTGTAATGCTCTCTGGACTAATTTTAGGTCTACTTTCAAAGCTACGCATGGAACATGATGGTTTTGGAAGTACCATTAACAAGCAGTATAACCGTGCCTTTTTACTCTATCGAACCAGTTTAATAGTGATTTTATCGGTTCTTATTATCGATTTTATTCCGTTTATCGATGCTCATGTGGCGATGACCTTTACCACCTATGCAGGAAAAGTTTATAACCTCTACCCTGACTTGTCACTCTTTGCCAAGTATCATGATATGATTGTTGCTAAATTCTTTATGCTGCGTTATGGACCACACCAGTTCCAGATTTTGGGTCTCTATGTGATTCTTTTGATGCTCTCACCGTTTGTGCTTTGGCTTCTTAGTAAAAACCGTGTTGGTTTAGTACTGGCACTTAGTTGGATTATCTACTTTGGAAACAACGGTTTTCATGTACGACCAACAGGGGCTCAATTTGAGTATGCCTTTCCTGTACTAACATGGCAAGTTCTTTTTGTTCATGGTTTGGTTATAGGGTATTACCGAAATGAAGTGTGGAACTTCTTTCACTCACGAAAAGGTGCGTTAGCATTTGGAGCGATATTTATACTCTTTTTAGGTTTTCTGTTCTTTACTTATAATAATCCATTAGAGCAGATACCTGCCTATTTACGACTGCACTATATTGACCCTGTAACCTTTAAAGAGATTTACCATAACTTCTTTCCTAAAAATACCTTGGGAATTGGGCGACTGATTAATGACTTTTTAGTACTTGTCATATCTTATGCTATGCTATCTTATCTTTGGAAGCCAATTAATAAAGCTTTTGGTTGGTTCTTTATCCCTATTGGACAGGCATCGTTATATGTCTTTATTTTACATGTTTATGCTTGTATTGTTATTGCTAACATCGCTTGGTTTGGTGGGGATGATATCTTGGTTAATACATTGGGACATAGTTTGGTATTTGTCTTTATGTGGTTAATGGTGAAATATAAAGTACTTTACAATATTATTCCTAGGTAGTTACTCTTATGAAAAAAGCAAAAATAAATAGTAGTATAGTTGTCAAATCGATTCTTTTGGCAGCTATTATCATGCTTCTCTCACTCTTCTTTTTTATTCCTTATATTACAGAGGCTTATACCAATCAATCCATTTCAAAACATGCACAAAACTCTGTAGAGCAGATTAAACTCACACGTGCTTACTATACCGATGCTGTTGTGGGCGATGTCAAAAAGTATGCTCCTGAACTCTCATTTTCTTATGACCATGAGGGTATAGATGGGAAGATTCCTCTGCCTACCACTACCATTCATGACTTAAGCAAAATCTTTAGCCAAAATACAGGTATAAAATATAATCTATACAGTGAATACCCTTTTACCAATAGAGCCGATAGAGTCCTCACTCCTTTTCAAAAAGAGGCACTAAAGTTTACCAAACAGAACCCTAATGGTATCTATGTTAAACGAGATGTCATTGATAATCAACAGGTACTTCGTGTTGCAACTACTGACTATATGACCAGTCCATCATGTGTTAACTGTCATAACAATCACCCTGATAAAACTTGGGGAAGTCAGCAATGGAAAGTGGGTGACAGTAGAGGTGTACTTGAAGTTATTACCCCTATAGAAGAGGAGCTTGTAGCACATAAAGAGATGAGAGACTATATTTTGCTCTTTATTTTTGTAATATTCTCTGCGGTACTATTTTTCCTCTCTCGATCTTTTATAAAAAGAGAAAAAGAGCTACTTGATGTTAAAGACACACTTGAGATTACTGTAGATAATAAAGAGCATCAACTCGAAGCCCTTTCTCATCTGGTTAATGAGCATATGATTAGCTCTAAAACCGATACTAAGGGAGTCATTACCTCTGTTAGTCAAGCATTTTTAGATATATCTGGTTATTCAGAAGAGGAGCTTTTAAAACATAGTCATAATATTGTACGACACCCTGACATGGATAAGAGTGTCTATAAAGAGATGTGGAAAACCCTTAAAGAGGGTAAACCATGGAGTGGAGACCTCAAAAATAGAGCCAAAGATGGTTCCATCTATTATGTACATGCCACCATCATCCCAGGCTTTAATACCAATGGTAAACTGGTAGAGTATATCTCTTTTAGAGAAGATATTACTGAGAAGGTTTTGACTGAACATACACTAGAAGAGGAGCGTCAACTCAATCAGATTATTCTTGATAATCAAGAAGAAATCCTACTCATGTCAACCCAAAACAATGGTGTGATTAATATCAATAACAAATTCCTGACCACGTTTGACTTTAAAGACCTAAAAGATTTTAAAGAGCATCATCAGTGTATCTGTGAACTCTTTATTCATAAAGAGGGTTATTTAAAAAGATCAGAAGGCTCTGACTGGACAAAAGAGGTTCTTGCCAATCCCGATACCATGCATAAAGCCCTTATGTTAAATAAAAAAGGTAAAGAGGCGATTTTCCTTGCACGTGTTAAAAAAATAACCATTGCTGAAGAGGAGCATTATATTACCACATTTACCGACATAACAGAGTTGGAAAAAGCCAGAGAGTTAGCTGAGTCTTCAGAGAAAGCAAAAGCCAACTTTATGGCAAATATGAGCCATGAGTTGCGTACACCACTCAATGGAATTACTGGATTTACTCAGCTCTTAACACAGACACCTGTTAGTGAAAAACAGAGTAAATACCTCTCAATGATTGAGACCTCTTCACATAATCTTCTAGGAATTGTCAATGATATTTTAGATTTCTCAAAAATTGAGAGTGGTAATATGGAGTTAGAGTATAAGAAGTCTGATTTATTTATGGAAATAGAGAGTACTGTTAATCTTTTTAAGACCCGTGCGAAAGATAAAAATCTAAACTACAAACTAGATATGGATCCAACCATTAGCCCTTGTCTTATGATTGATGCTCTGCGACTCAGCCAGATACTCTCAAACTTGATTTCAAATGCCATTAAATTTACTCCTGAAAATGGAACTGTTACCGTGAGCATTAAATCTGTTGTAAAACATAAGGGTTATGAAGAGTTACACTTTGCGATAAGCGATACAGGTATTGGTATTCCTAAAGATAGACAAAAAGCTATTTTCGAAGCCTTCACCCAAGCTGATACCTCTACCACCAGAGAGTTTGGAGGAACAGGCTTAGGTCTCAGTATCTCAGTCTCTTTGGTTCAAGTCTTTGGAGGAGAACTAAAACTTGAGAGTGAAGAGAACAAAGGTAGTACTTTCTTCTTTAACATTGAAGCCAAACGTTGTGAAAAAGAGCAGACAGCACAGAAGGCACTCATTATTGAAGAGTGTGAAATGACTAAAATTATGATAGAGGAGTTGTTAAAACAGCACAATATTGTAACGGAAGTTGTGCATACCAAAGAGGAGCTACTTAGTAAACTCTCCAAAGAGGAGTACAGACTACTCTTTATAGGTATGAATCATACCAAGAGTCTAGCATTTATAAAAGAGAGTAGTCCAGCACTTCCAATCATTGCTCTAGGAAGCAGTGACAGCGATAAAGAGAAAGCAGAAATCCTGAGTGGATATATCGACAACTATCTCAACAAGCCACTTGAACTTGATGCCTTTAATCTGATTGTTGAGAGGTATCTATCGAAGTAGTATCTCACGATAGCAACATAACCCTAAACTCTCGATCCATAATTTTCAGAAAATTTTGGAGTATCGAGAGTTTTATAACTATCAGGACTAATACTTAAATGGTGTCTCAATCATCGCTTGATACCACCCTATTAACCCCATACCATCGCGAAAGTCTAGTTTAGATGATGAAGCTTTGGCTATACCATCATGAGTTACCATAATACCTTTACTAATCTCTATCGCTTTAAGTGGTTTGTTTGAAATCATAGAGTAACAAGTAATCCCTGCTTTGGTTAAATCTATCTCATCTTTATTGGTTAAAATTCTTTTAGCAATACTCTCACCTGTTAACATACCTACTGAAGCAGAAGCTTGAGCTGATGGGTCAAATTTATGATACCCCATAATATCTCCTGCTACATAAACAGCAGCGTTACTTACAGAGTAAGTTTTGTTGGGAGAACAGATAATACCACCCCATTTGTCACGCTTAACATCAAAGAGTTCAGCCGTTCTGTTTCCTCTATGATAAGGGATAATATTGGCAATAGCATAAGAGAGTTTAGATACTTTACCTTCATCATCAAAATTATCAGCATAATTAAAAATTATCTCTTTTTTATCAAAATCAACATCTTGAATATCACAGGTAGCAAAACTATCTTCTACTTTAGAAAAATTCTCTTTTTTCATGAAGTTATCTAGTGTAAAACCAGCTTTTTTAATACGACTCTCCATCTCCTCTCCACTCATACCATTGAAAATAATCGTCTCTTTATGGGACTTAATAAAAACTTCAATAAACTGCGGACCTTTAGCTTGAGGTTTAGGTGAATTATCTAGAAGGTGAACTTTACCAGAAAGTTTATACTTTTTGATAAATTCAGAGACCATACAAGCACGTTCATATGAAGCAGGTTTACATCGTACTTTACCACCTTTAGGAGGGACAATCACAAAGTACCCCTCACCACCACTCTTTTTCCACTCTTGAAGTTGATTTAAAAGGTTCTGTTTCTCTTTTCCAGAGTCAGAGAACATTGCTGCGGGTGTCTCTTTTGTCGCTCTTCTAATTTTCTCATCTGACCATGTAGGGAAAAGTTTTTTGTAATTATAGTCAATACCTGGTGCAACCACCACATAATCATAATCAATCGTTCCTAATGTTGTTGTTAAAATTTTTTTATTTACATCTGCATCAATCACCTCTGTGATTATCACATCAATGTTGTGGTTTTTCTCAGCTTTACTATAGTCAAAATGAAACGATATATTTGCATCTTCTACCTCTTTTATCTCACCAAAAAGTGTATTGGACATGGGACATGCAAAATATTGAGTATTACGTTCAAGTAAGATAACCTCTATTTTATTGTCAGGGTCATGTAGTTTGATGTTTTCAGCAACGGTGAGTCCACCGATTCCACCACCTACCACTACCACTCTTTGTTGTTTACTATTTTTAGGTAGTAGTTGGCTTTTTTGTGCTTTTAAATGACTTCCATCTCCCTCATTAGCGTTACTTAAAAGAGTTGCTCCTACCGATGTAGTTAAAATTTTAAAAAAGTTTCTTCGTGTTATATTTGACATAAATACCTCATTAGTTAATTTTAAATTATAATAAAAATAAGATTATATTATGTAATAATTAACAATGACTGAATTTATTTAAATATATAGAACTTAACCTTTTTATTTTACTTAGTATTAAAAGATTTCACATGCCCACCTTCATCAAACCAAATAGAGCCACTTCCATAAAACGCGAGATGCA
>JAHZJZ010000061.1 GCA_022600655.1 Campylobacterota bacterium
AAGAGTAATGAAGTCTCTCAATCATACCATGTTGGGTTAGATATGGCAAGTACTAAAATGGCACAGATTGTGAGTTCAAATGCTGGTAAAGTAATTTACAGTGATTATAATGGTATTTATGGAAATATGCCTATGATTGACCATGGTATGGGACTCTACACACTCTATGGACATTGCTCAAATATCTTAGTTCAAGAAAATGATGAGATTACAGCAGGAACACCTATTGCTCAAACGGGTGTCTCTGGGTTGGCATTGGGTGACCACCTGCACTTTGGTGTTTTGGTACATGGCATAGAGGTACGTCCTGAAGAGTGGATGGATAAAAAATGGATTCGTGATAATATCGATAAAATTTTTAAAGAGGCAGATAAAATTATTGATGGTGTTTAGTCACCATGCATCTTCAGCTTCATCAAAATATTAATCTTTTTCTTTTACTTATTTTAGGGAGTTATGTCGCAAATATCTCTCTAGGCTGGGTAGAGATTGTCGCTATTTTAGCTTTTACAGTTGTGGTTGAGCATATTTTACTCTACTTTAACCCTAAAAGAGAATTTTACTTCTCCTACTCAGCACTCTCTACAGCTATTGGTGTAATTGTTCTGATGTACTCTTCACATCTTTGGATATATTTTGTGGTTATCTCCTTAGGCTTACTGCAGAAACACTACTTAACATTGGATGGTAAACAGTTTTTTAACCCCTCAAATTTTGCAATTATAATGGCACTGCTATTTTTTTATGAAGATGCCCATGTTGTAACAGGGCAGTTTGGTGATGAGTTTTGGTTAGCTATAATTGTATTTGTATTAGCAGCAATTATATTGATTAGAGTCAATCGATGGGCTATATCAATAGCATTTATAGTGAGTTATTTTCTGTTACAGTATATGTTAGTGGTTTCTTATGACCCTGTGATGATTTTTGAAGATATCTATCATCGTTTCTACTCCGTTACCTTTACTCTGTTTATCTATTTCATGTTAACAGACCCCCCTGTAACTCCATCAAAATGGAAACTACAGATACTTTTTGCATTTTTTGTCTCTTTAATGGCAGTGTTACTAGATAGATTTTATGGTTTTAGGGTACAGCATCTCTTTATGTCTGTGTTCTTTTTTTCTATGTTTGTGACTCTGTTAAGTGCAAAAAGAGATACTAAAACTTTAAAGACAGCAGGAGTTATATTATTTTTTGTTATACTAATTATAACTTTTATAGAGATGCAACCCCCTTACTATTTTGAAATGGATGGATAATAATGAGTCGAGAATCAAAAATAAGCATAGCAATTTTACTATTAGGTTTTATAGGAATCATCACATACTGGTTTAATGATAGTGGCGTAGAACAAAAGAACTCTACGCTTATAAAAGAGCGTATAGTTCTGCCTAACCATGATGCTGATATCTATCAAAATGTTCCTGAGGTAAAATCCTATATAGATGATGTTAAAAAACACTTAGCTAAAGGTGAAGCTGTTTTACCGTTAGATAGTAGTGAGTTAGATAGTAAAGGCGTAAAGGCACAAGCACTGCTTCTTAAAGACAGAGAGTTCTTAAAAGATACCATAAGTTTTGATGGAAAACTACAACATAATGACATGATGACCATTCGACCAGCTATTACCTCTGTTATGAGTAGTAACACGCAACAGATATGTCAAACACATACCTGTTATCAAGCCTTAAAGTATAACTTTGTAAGCAATACAACCACCAGAGCCGTTGTCGATGTAGATAATGAAAAGATACTAGAGATTAAACGTTTTCCAGACATGCAACCAGATATCAGTTTACGGTTAACTCATGTAGCACAAGCGATTGCTCTTTATGCTCCAGAGGTTAAAAAGGAGTTAGGAGAGAACCCCTCATTTAAAGATATGAGTATGGCAAATGTTAGAGGCTCAATTAATGGCTCTCCATGTGAAAATGCAGACCACCTCTGTGTGGCACCAACTTTTTCCTATCATGAAAAAGAGGAAGCACTGTGGGCGATTATTGATTTAACCGATATGAAACTAGCAGCTGCTAAATGGGCTGGACTAGGAAAAACAACTACACCCTCATGTATCTCTGAGCGTTCTTTACAGAACCGTCAAATTATGGAGAACTTCTGTCAAAAAGATACTCTGCATGAAGAGGATGACTGGAGGCTCTCTTATCGTATTACAGGTTCTGATGGATTAGAAGTAATTAACGCTTCATTTAAAGGGCAAGAGGTTTTAACTTCAGCTAAAGTTGTGGATTGGCATGTAAGTTATAAAGCCAAAGAGGGAGCTTCTACTTTAGATACCTCAACCGATACCTATGTTGAGGGACGGCGTGTAGAGTATGTTAAAGGAGACAATGATGAGTTCTTCTTTGGTTATAACGATGCGATGGGATGTCCAATGTTCTCAACTTCAGTGGTACTTCCTTTTAATGCTCCACGAGTTAAAGCACTCTATAAAGGTGATAAAAAAGTTGGTTTCTACCTGCTTCAAGACTATCGTAACCCTAAATGGCCAATGGCATGTAACTACCGTTATGAGAACCGTTTTGAGTTTTATAACGATGGTTCATTTAGGGTAGTAGGGGTTAACAAAGGACGAGGCTGTGGTAAAAATGCACTCTATAGACCTGTTATGCGTATCGATATGGCACTCTCTGACAAAGAGGAGTTCTATAAGTATGATGGAGCATGGAAGAAGTGGAGTGTAGAGGGAAGCGATTTTCAAAATGATGCTAAAGTGTATGATAACGACAGATACCTTTATAAAATTGTTAAACAGGGAAGTAAACAAGGTTACTATATCGAACCCAATCGTGGACAGTTTGGTGATAAGAGTAGGGGTGATAATGCTACACTCTTTACTACTCTATATAAAGAGGGAGAAGGTGAACAAGATTTATTGACACTTGGGTCATGTTGTAAACTTAGTGAAGATGGGGTAGAGCGTTACTTAGAGAAAACCGAGAGTATCGATGGAGAAA
Source organism: Campylobacterota bacterium (assembly GCA_022600655.1). GTDB lineage: Bacteria > Campylobacterota > Campylobacteria > Campylobacterales > Sulfurovaceae > UBA1140. The sequence goes on from JAHZJZ010000061.1 coordinate 2,979, forward strand.
ACATTGTGCTTTGGTATGTTCCTCGTGTAAAAAATGATGCCAGAGAGGGGCATGAGTACTGCTGGGCAGATACGGTACTAGGTGAAGATGGTAACTTAAAAGTAAAAGTTTGGCCCTGTTCTGTAGGTCCTAAATTTGTACCTATTTTAGATAAGGAGATATAATGAAAAAGTATCTCTCTATTATGACTGCTTTGTTTATCGTTATAGCTTCTGCTTTTTTTGTTTATCAATTAAAAAAACAAAAAGAGACTTCTAAGGTGGTTAATTTAGGTGGTTTTGATATTAAACAGACCTGTGCCATTCAGCCACAGTTTTTAGCTAAGCTAAAAGTACCTCAACCCATTGCAGTAGATTTATCTCAAGACCGATATCGAGGTGTGGCATTTCTGTTTGGTCGAAATCTATCACAAGCTGTTCATCCAAAATCATGGGAACGTTTTGACCATTTTAGTAGTTATATATTAGACCCTGAAGGGAACATGTATCTGACTCCTATGCCTTATATATCAGTAAAGCCTACCACATTTAATCTTCAAAAAAACATCTACAGACTTGACAGTCACTCAGGTAGACTTGCTATCTGGATGGGGATTGATGAGGTTAAAGCAGATTCAAATAACCCTTTTGGAATTATCTCAATCGATTATGATTGTGATGACCATACTTTGTGGGTATCGGCAATTGATGAGACAGATTATACAACGCAAAGAGGGGTTATTTATCATATCGATGTAAAGAGCAAAGAGATACTACAACGAGTAGAGGGTATAGATGCTTTGAGTTTAAAACTTCTGCATACAGAACAAGGCAAGTACCTTTTAGCAGGTTCGGCTAGAGAAAACATACTCTATGCTTATGAGATTAACAATGCTAAACTCTCAACCACACCCAAAAAAGTTTTAGAACTTCCTGATGCCAATGAGCATATACGTAAGATACTTGTACGTGGTAAAAATCATTTGGAACTGCAAACAATACCTTTCTCTTACACATTAATCGCTCAAACGGTTGAGCAAGGTGGCATTCGTACCAACTATGATGCAAAGTGGGATGAACTTTTATCTCTATGGGAGCTAACTCAAAAGAGGTAGCTTATCCCTAAATTTAGACATTTTTTCACGAT
>JAHZJZ010000062.1 GCA_022600655.1 Campylobacterota bacterium
ATGAGTCTGTTGTTTAAGTTTAGTTTATTTAAAAGGTCTCGTTCATATTTTGGTGTTCTTTTTGAAAGGAAGAGTATAGAATACTCTTTTAAAGAATTGATAATTGACATTATATTCCTTTCTTTTATATTTAAAGTTAGGAATATAATACCAAGTATTTTATTAAAGTTTGGAGTGTAGTTATAATTTATACTTTATCTAAAGATTTTATGGGAGAGAAATAGCTCTTATGATATTCTTCTATTTCTAAATAAAGTATTATTTTTATGGTTACAACCATAAAAATAAGCTATACTATTGTATCTGTAACCAAAAAAAGGTGTTAAAATGATACTAGAGCAACTAAGAGCCTATCAACTCAACTATTTAGAGATATTTGATTTTGAGTATAAACGCTATTTGCATAACATAGTAGATTTTGATGAGAAACTTATAGGGATTGTAGGTGCAAGAGGGGTTGGGAAGACCACTTTTTTACTTCAATATTTGGCTGAACATCCTCTGCCTATTGAGAAAAAGCTCTATTTCTCTGCTGATGCTTTAGATATGGAATCGTTGTTTGATATCGCTTACGAGTTCCATAAAGTGGGTGGAGAGCTTTTGATTATTGATGAGATTCATAAATACAAGAACTTTGAAAAAGAGCTAAAAAAAATTTATGATATGCTCAAACTGCAAGTTGTTTTTTCAGGTTCATCAGCTTTGCAACTTGACTACTCCAAAGGAGATTTGAGTAGAAGGGCTAGGCTCTACAGTATGAAAGGGCTCTCTTTTAAAGAGTTTATAGAGATAAAGCAAAAAATTGAACTGCCAAGTTTTAGCTTAGAAGAGATAGTGCAAAACCATACACAAATAGCCCAACAACTGCTTAAAGAGATAAAGCCGTATGAGTATTGGAAAGAGTATTTAACTTATGGGTATTATCCGTTCTATTTTGAAAATCCAAAAAGTTATCCTTTACGACTAAAAGAGACCATTAACACGGTAATAGAGGTCGATATTCCCTCTATCTTTCCTATTGAGTATGAGAAGATTATCAATTTGAAAAAATTGGTTCGTTTGGTTTGTGAGTCACAATCTTTTCAAGTAAATATTAGAGAACTCTCTGGAAATATTGGCATAAAAGATTATCAAACTCTCTATCGTTATTTGGACTATTTAAAACGAGGAAAAATACTTAATCTTATTCGTTCAAGAAGTAAAGGTGATACCATTTTTACCAAACCTCAAAAGCTCTATCTGGGTAATACCAATCTGCACTATGCTTACTGTAATAATGCTCATATAGGAACCATTAGAGAGGTATTTTTAATGAGCATGATAGATGAAGAGTTTTTAGAAGTACCTACAAAAGGAGACTTTAGAGTTGATGAAAAGTATCTTTTTGAAATAGGTGGTAAAAATAAAGGTTTTAAACAGATAAAAGATATACCAAACTCCTATGTGATAGCTGATGATATAGAGATTGGATTTGAAAATAAGATTCCCCTTTGGTTGTTTGGGTTTCTCTATTAAAACTTATATTTAAAGGATAAAAAATGGCAGTAAAATTCGACAGCATAAACAAAGCACACCAAGCGTTCATAGAGAAACAAAAGATGTTCGTAATAGGTTCAGCAGGAGCTGATGGTTTCATTAATGTATCGCCAAAAGGGATGGATACCTTTAAAATCATCGATGAAAATACCGTAGTATGGCTTAACCATACAGGTTCAGGTAATGAAACCTCAGCTCATGTACAAGAAAACGGGCGTATGACCATTATGTTTAACTCTTTTGACAAAGCACCTATGATTTTGAAACTCTACGGTAAAGCTACTGTCATTCATGATAAAGATGAGCGATGGGAAGAGATGAGTTCTTACTTTACGGAGTTTATTGGTACTAGACAGTTTTTTGAACTAAAGGTAGAACTGGTTTTAACCTCTTGTGGCTTTGGTGTACCACAGTACAAGTACATAGGAGAGCGTAATAAGTTGCAAAAATGGGCAGAAAAAAAGGGTCGTGAAGGGATGAAAGCCTATTGGGCTGAGAAAAATGTAGAGACCTTGGATGGTGTTCTGACTAATGTAATGGAACGTAGTAAATAAGTTAACGGTAGATTTAATGCTAAAAAGAGAAAAGCTAAGCATAAATATTATAAAATACTTAAATAGATTATGAAATTTCCGAAGTTTGGTAACTATTGCCGAAGTTAAAAGTGAAACCCTATGAAAAAAAGAGTAAAACTCGAAGAGATTAAACGACTTTTTGAAACCAAAGAACAACTCACGACAAGAGAGCTTAGAGATAAAACAGGCTTAACAGAAAGAACCTTACGAAATTACTTGGCAATACTTATAAAAGAGAAGCTAATCGTGGCTGTTGGTCAGACCAATAGACGTTATTATCAGCGTAATTATGCTATTGATGAGAAGCCTATTGTGGTGGCTGTTTTACAAAATGGGGAGCATATAGGAACACTCTCTTTTACTTATGCTAAAGGTTATGTTTTCTCTTACCTTTCAAGCTATAAGGGGGAACGATTTCCTTCTCTAAAGGAGTCTATAAACAGCTCCTATGCTCTTTTTACACTTTTTGAAAACCTTATCCCTGAGAGTACGCGTCGTGAGAAGTTGTTACTTAAAGAGGGTAAGATATTGAATCCACTAGAGCTTCTTTTAGAGCTTGATAATACACATGGAAATTTAGATTTTGTACCGTTGAGTTCACTTGGAAAAACAGACAAAAAAGAGGATGATAAGATTCCTACTTGGAAAAGTATCAAAAATGTTATTTTGGAAAAAAACAGTTTTGTGACACTGCTGGACTATGAGGTAGATATACCCAAAGAGGTGCTTCAAGGTGCTTCACTTGGTCGTGAACTCTACTCTTCATTAAGTGGTTATCAGCATAAAATAGATGTCAATCTGGATAAAAAAAATAAAAAGCTCTATCGTGTCAATAAAGAGAGTGGAGAGTTGGCTCACTATTTACTAAAACCCTATGCTTCAGATAGACGAATTAAAAATACACCATATTTGGCACTCAATGAGCATCTGTTTATGACCTTTGCTAAAAATGAATTGAAACTCAATGTCCCTTTTACAGCCATACTGCTTGGTGATAATCGTGATTTTTACTTTTTAACCAAACGGTATGACCGTTATAGAGGCTACAAATACAACCAATATGATTTTGCCCAACAACTGGATATCGAGAGTGAAGATAAGTATGACATTAGCATCATCTCTATTTTAGAGAAGTTTAACAGTATTGTGCAAAATAAAAAAAGTAAAGAGGATGTTTACACTTTTATTATCTACGCGTCACTTATTAAACAAGGAGATTTACATGCTAAGAACATTGGACTGATAGAAACAGGCAAAAAAAACTGGGAGTTGGCTCCTCTGTATGACATTATAAGTACCTATATTTATGAAGGTAAAAAGAGTGATGACTTTGGTATTGCTTTTGACCATTCCAATCCTAAAAAAAGAAAGTTGAGATATAAAGAGTATTTACAAATGGGTATGGCATTAGAGTTACCTCTTAGTAAAACAAAAAGCATTTTAAAAGAGACCATCAAACGATTTCAAGTCTATTTCCCTAAATATATAGAAGCAACCATAGCCTTTGAAAAGAGTTTGGATTATCCTCATTTTTTGAGTAAAAAACTTCACTCTTTGTATAATGAGAAGAACATTGAGTTTGATAAGTTAGGGGTGCTTGGTGAGGTTGGATTAGAGAGGAGTTGCTATGAATGAGATTGTGATTTATAAGAATGGTAATGTAGTGTTGCCTATCTCTTTTAATAAGAATAAAATCTAATATATAAGCTATAATAAGTAAAAATACAGACAAAAGGCTAATATGTTATCTTTTTTACCAAAAAACCCAAATGACATCATACAAGAACTCAAAGTTAAGTTTAAAAAGAAAAGAAAAGAGCTTGGCTACACGCAACAAGAGTTGGCTACGCGTTCAGGGGTAAGTATGGGTTCTGTTAAACGCTTTGAGGGTTCTGGACAGATTTCTTTGGAGTCACTTTTGAAGTTGGCTTTTGTTTTGGAGTGTTTGGGGGATTTTGAGAAGGTTTGTGAACCTAAAGAGCGAATGCCAAAAAGTATAGAGGATTTATTATGAATGAGATTGTAATTTATGAAGATGGTGTCGTCTCTTTAGAGGCAACTGTTGAGAAAGATACATTATGGTTAAGTCAAAAGCAGATTGCAGAATTGTTTGGAGTTACTATTCCTACAATTAATGAGCATATTAAAAATATTTATAGAGAAAGTGAATTGGTACAAGATTCAACTATTCGGAAATTCCTAATAGTTCGGACAGAGGGAAAAAGAGAAGTAAAAAGAGATATTGAACATTATAATTTAGATGCCATTATCTCTGTTGGATATAGAGTTAACAGTAAAAGAGCTACAAGTTTTCGTATATGGGCTACTAATATTTTAAAAGAGTATTTATTTGATGGCTACACCTTAAACCAAAAACGACTACAACAAAAAGGCTTAGAGGAGTTTAACCAAGCCATAGCACTTTTACAAACAACCATAAGTCAAGAAAACCTAGCCTGTGATGAAGCAAAAGGATTACTCGATGTGATTGTAAGTTATGGGCGTTCTTGGTCACTTTTAGAAGGTTATGACGAAGACAATCTTTCTCTGCCAATCTATCGTAATGAACACAAGTTTGTTTTGGGTTACAGCGAAGCAAAAGATGCAATAGCACAATTAAAAAAAGAGTTAATGAAAAAGGATGAAGCAAGTGAACTTTTTGGAAGAGAAAAAGCAGGTGAATTGGATGGTATTGTAGGTAATGTCTATCAAACCTTTGGAGGTGACGACCTCATTCCTAGTGTCGAAGCCAAAGCTGCTAATTTACTTTACTACATCATAAAAGACCATCCTTTTGTGGATGGAAACAAGCGTATAGGTGCGTTTCTTTTTATATTGTTTTTGCAGAAAAACAAAATGCTTTACCGAGCCAATGGAGAAGCCAAGATAAATGACAATGCTCTTGTGGCTCTTACCCTTATGAC
>JAHZJZ010000063.1 GCA_022600655.1 Campylobacterota bacterium
AACAACTTTTGATGCAGATGAAGTTAGAGAAACAGTTTTAGAGTTAAATGATAACTTTCCTATTGTCAATTTTAATCTACAGACTCAACTCAAAGGGATAGAGATTAAGGGAAAATACAAATTACAATTTTATGACTCAATGATATTGGCTACAGCTTTGGAAAATGGTTGTAACATTGTTTTTAGCGAAGATATGCAACATAATCAAGTGATAGAAAATCGACTCACAATAATCAATCCATTTAAAGATGTAAAGTCTAAATAAAAGATTCAGATAACTCCTAAACCTCTTCTCTATTCTCCTCCCTAACCCACCAAACAAAAACAAGAGAAATAAAAACCAGCGTCATAAAATCCCCATCCTCAACCCACCAATCACCACAACCCCAAGAGGAGCTAACCTCTCAAGCCCAATAGCAGACCCCTAAGCCACAGGTAACATCCCAAAAACTATAACAATTCTATGGAACACTTCTTGCAATACAAACTGTAAATTAAATTTATAAGAGTGTAGTCATAAAAAATACTAACTACTTATATAGCAACAGTCAAAAGTATTGATAAGGAATCCAATTTATGAAACATCAAGAAGCACTAAAAGCCTACAGAGCAAAAGATTTTACAACAGCGTTGAGCCTTTGGGAAGAGGAAGCCAAAGAGAAGAGTGACCAAGCGATGGCAAATTTGGGGCTAATGTACCTTAAAGGTGAGGGGGTAAGCAAAGACTTTACTAAAGCCAAAGCGTGGTTTGAAAAAGGTAGCGAGTATGATAATGACTCAGCCAATTACAACTTAGCCTTGATGTACCAAAGTAGAATTGGGGTTGAAGAGGATGTAGAGAAAGCTGTTAGTTACTTTAGAAGAGCCTCACGACATAACCATCAGTTGGCAAACTTTAGATTGGGTCTACTGCTTTTAAAAGATAGAACTCAAGAGGAGCAGGTCAAAGAGGGGTTTGAGTGTATGCTGAGTGCTGCAAAGTCGGGTCATGCGATGGCACGGATGCAGATGGGTGGTGTGGACAGAGAGGTTAACAGAACGGCTACGCCCAATAAACCCTTTAGAGAGAGAAGTGTTGAGGAGCAGTTAGAGGTGGTCAATGATGCCATAGATAGATACATTCGTCCGATGCTCATTAAAGATGGGGGGAATATTATGATGATAGAGTATATCTCCGAGCCACAAATAGAGATTCGCTTAGCCTATCAAGGAGCCTGTGCAGGGTGTTCACTCTCGGCTACTTCTACTTATGATTTGATTAACAATACCCTCATGCAAGTGATTGATGAGAATATTCAAGTCTATGTGATATAGGTAGGATGAGATAATGAAAATAGCCTTTGCCTCAAAAGATGGTGTTCATGTCAATCAGCACTTTGGGTGGTGTGAAAAGTTTTTTATCTATGAGATAACCCCTACCGAATCCTACTTTATACATGAGGTAGATGCTTCACTGACACAAGAGAGTGAAGTGGACAAACTCAACTATAAAATCGCTTGTTTAGATGACAGCGACATTGTCTATGTGTTACAGTTAGGACCAAAAGCCTCTGCCATGGTCAAAAGTGCTGGGGTCTACCCTATGCAGTCATCGGGGGAAGAGCAAAGTATTAAAGAGGTCATAACTGCTTTACAAAAAATGATGTCAAACGCAACACCTCTTTGGTTAAAGCGAATTATGATGAAGGCTCAAGCATGAGTGATGCTATAAAAATTAGCCAAGATGTCTACTATATTGGGGTGAGTGATGCCGATATACGAACCTTTGACATCATCATGAAAACAGCCAATGGAACGACTTACAATGCCTATCTGATTAAGACCGAAGAAGGTGTGATTATTTTAGATACCGTTAAAGAAGAGTTTCAAGAGGAGTTTTTTGAAAAGGTTGAGTCGCTCTGTTCCTATGACGAGATAAAATATATTGTAATGCACCACCTCGAACCTGACCACAGTGGAGCGTTACCTGAACTGACCAAACGAGCTCCACAAGCTAAAATCTTTATCTCACCGATGGCTCAGCCGATGTTAAAGTCGATTGGAAAGAGTGACAATATGGTCTTTGAGACGGTTTGGACAAACAAAGAGCTAAAGTTGGGTTCTAAAACTTTGAAGTTTTTGAGTACCCCAAATCTTCACTGGCCTGAGACCATGAGCTCTTATTTGGTAGAGAATCAAATTCTATTTAGTGGAGATGTTTTTGGAAGTCACTACTACGACAGTCGTGTTTTCGATGATTTGGTGGGTGATTTTGACTACGCTTTTAAATACTACTATGACCATATTATGCGACCGTTTAAAACCGATGTACTCAATGCTTTAAGACTCTATGAGCCTTTAGCAATTGATATGATTGCTAACCTGCATGGGCCTATTATTCGTAACAACCCTAGTAAATATCTCAATCTCTACAAAAAATGGAGCAGTAAAGATGAGAAGCTTCATGGTAAGAAAGTGGTCTCTATCTTTTATGTGACTTCGTATAAAAATACCAAAGAGATGGCTCAATCAATCTTTGATGGGATTGAATCAAATGACTCTTTAATCGCCAATATTTATGACTTAACAGCACTTGATGAGTCCAATATGATTTCGATTTTAGAAGAGAGTACAGGAATCATTGTCGGTTCTCCTACCATTAATGGGGATGTTCCCAAACCAGTGTGGGATTTGCTAAGTTGTATGATGCTCATTGAAAAAAGAGGCAAGTTTGGTGGCTGTTTTGGCAGTTACGGATGGAGTGGTGAGGCTGTCGAGATGATGAACAGTCGGCTTAAATCACTTAAATTTAGAGTGCCACTACCTCCAATGAAGATAAAACTGATACCAACAAAAGAGGAGCTACTTGACTGTTATGACTTTGGTCATGAATTTGGAGAGGTGGTCAATGGAAAAATGATGGAGATGACACTATGAAACAACAGTTATTAGAAAAAATAGAAGCCAAAGTTACACTATTTCTACAAGTTCATGCTAAAGATGAATATGCCAAATGGGAGATTGCCCCACATGTGGCGAAAACCTCACTTATGATGGGACATCTCTACTCCGATTTGGGGTTACGCAACCGTTTTGAGATGGGGCGTTATATGAAAGAGCATTTTCCATCCTTGGCAAGAAAGAAACCAAAAGATAAATTGTGGAAAAAGTTTATCTATGACTCTGTAGGTGAAGTAGCACCTGCTTGTGCTACTTGTAAAGATAGCATTAACTGCTTTGCTTGTAATGATATTGAAGTAGTCAATTTTAATTCTGTGTCAGCGTAATGAAATTAATAAAAGAGGAGATAAAAATATGGAAGTATATTTAGACAACAACGCCACAACCAAGGTTGACCCAAAAGTCTTAGAGGAGATGTTGCCCTTTTTCTGTGACATCTATGGAAACCCCAACTCATTGCACCGATTTGGAGCTGGAACACACCCTAAAATGTTAGAGGCATTGGATTACCTTTATGAAGGCATTGGTGCTGCTGATGAGGATGATATTGTCATTACAGCCAATGCCACCGAAGCGAACAACTGGGTCATTAAAGGGGCGTGGACAGAGTACATTTTAAATGGTGATAAAAACCATATTATCACCTCTGAGGTGGAACATCCAGCCATTACAGCCACTTGTAAATTTCTGGAGACCCAAGGGGTTGATGTCACCTATCTTAAGGTCAATGAAGAGGGGGTATTGGATGCGAAATCGGTTAAAGATGCCTTGCGTGAAGATACAGCTTTGGTCTCTATTATGTGGGCAAACAACGAAACAGGTAAACTCTTTCCTGTTAAAGAGATAGGGCTCATCTGTAAAACAGCTGGTGTTCCTTTTCACTCCGATGCCACCCAAGCGATTGGTAAAGTCAAAGTGGATGTTCAAGCGAACGATGTCGATATGATTTCATTTTCAGCCCATAAGTTTCATGGACCCAAAGGGGTTGGTGGACTCTATATCAAAAAGGGAGTTGCTCTACCTCCATACATGCATGGTGGTGAACAGATGGGTGGACGAAGAGCAGGAACGGTTGATGTGGCTTCTATGGTTGGAATGGGAAAAGCGATGCAGATGGCAACCAATACCATGGCAATTGCTTATGAACAGAACCATGTAGGGATGTTACGAGACAAATTGGAAAAAGCGATTTTAAAACTTCCCGATACGGTGGTCATCGGTGGAAAAGAGAATCGAACACCCAACACCACGCTGATTTCTATACGAGGTGTTGAGGGTGAGTCGATGTTGTGGGATTTAAACCAAAATGGCATCGGGGCGAGTACAGGAAGTGCGTGTGCGAGTGAAGATTTAGAAGCCAATCCTGTAATGAATGCATTTGGGAGTGACAGTGAGTTGGCTCATACGGGTATTCGTTTTTCATTGAGTAGATTCAACACCGAGGAGCAGATAAATTATGCGATTGAGCAGATTCGAAATGCTGTGATACGACTGCGAGGGATATCCAGTTCGTATGCCTATACGCCGAGAAATCATGTGAGCGAATTAGAAGCAAATTAAGAGATAAAGGAAAATAAAATGGCAAAAAATGATTTAGTAAGTGGTTCAATTTGGGATGAGTACTCCAATATTGTAACCGACAGAATGAACAACCCACAACACCAAGGTGAAATCAAAGAGGAAGAGGCAGAAGCCCTTAATGCAGAACTCATTGTAGCCGATTTTGGAGCAGAGAGTTGTGGTGATGCTGTACGACTCTACTGGGCAGTTGAAAAAAACACCGATAAAATTGTCGCCTCTAAATTTAAAAGTTTTGGTTGTGGTACGGCGATAGCTTCTAGTGATATTATGACGGAGTTGTGTTTAGGAAAAACCGTTGATGAAGCTGTTAAAATTACCAACATTGATGTAGAAAAAGCGATGCGAGACAGACCTGATGTTCCTGCTGTTCCTCCTCAAAAGATGCACTGTTCAGTAATGGCATACGATGTGATTAAAAAAGCTGCTGGACAATATAAAGGTGTCGATATGGAGAGCTTTGAGACAGAGTTCATCGTTTGTGAGTGTGCCAGAGTAACGCTTGATACCCTTAAAGAGGTGATTAAAATCAATAAACTCTCAACACTAGAGCAGGTGACAGATTACACCAAAGCAGGGGCATTTTGTAAATCATGTATCAAAGAGGGTGGACATGAAATTAAAGATATCTACTTGATGGACATTTTAGACGATACGCTTAAAGAGATGGAGCAAGATAAACTCAAAGAGGCAGCCGACACCACTGAGTCTGGAGCCAATGATTTTGCTAAGATGACCATCGTTCAACGCATTAAAGCTGTAGATGCTGTTATTGAGAGTGATATTAGACCAATGCTTATTATGGATGGTGGAGATATGGAGGTAGTGGATATTAAAGAGAACATGCCACACTATGACCTCTATATTCGTTACCTTGGGGCATGTTCTACCTGCTCTACAGGAAGTACAGGAACGCTGTATGCCATTGAGTCGGTGTTGAAACAGAAAGTTGATGAGAATATGAGAGTTTTACCGATATAAGTCTATAATGGTAAGATTCCCCATTCAATGATAGGACAACAACAGTTGTGAGATTTATTTATCTAATTTTAATTTTTTCAGTGGCTCTTTGGGCTGAAGGTGAACTCAAACGAGAGCTTAAACGTAACTTTACACTTAAAGAACTTATTGTACCCAGTGAGGTTGATACGTTTAGTCAAATGTTGAGCGAGGGCATCTTCTACGGACGACTCCGTTCCAACAATTTCTATTTTGATTGGGATGACGAAGTGGAAGGGAAAACCAAAGACCACTACACCATGGGAGTAGGTGGAAGCCTTATCTACAAGAGTGCTTACCTCAATGGTTTAGGGTTTACAGCAGGAGTCTACACCACACAAAGTCCACTACAGATGGGTGATGAAAATGTGGGTTATTATAAAGTGGGAAAAGGGGTCATGAGCCGTTATGATGTGGCGACTCGTGGTAGTTATGGTTTAACCTCTTTAGCACAAGCTTATATCGAGTATAAAGATGAGATTACTTCGGTAAAAGTGGGTCGTCAAATTTTTGAGTCGCACATGACCAAAAGTAATGATATCAAGATGATACCCAATACTTTTGAGGGAATAACGCTTCACTCAAAAGCAGTTCCCACTCACAATCTAAAACTAGCCTACCTCACCAAACAGAAATTAAGAGACCACAGTAGTTTTCATCATCTCTTTGCTTATGATGATGGAGGAGGAGCCTATGACAGTTGGCGAGAAAATGACGATACAGCCATGCACCGAGGCATTACCCTTTCTAAACTTGAAGCAAGAAATATAAACGATAGACTCTTACTCTTTGAGATAGACAATGGTAAAAAAGAAGATTTCACCTATATGTTTAACTACACGGTTGTACCTGAACTGTTTGCTTCCTCAACTATAGATTTAAGCTATAAGTTTCCTGTAGATGAGTTTACGGTTTCACCCTCTTTGCGTTATATGCATCAGTTCGATTATGGGGCAGGTGTAATAGGAGGAGCAAATTTAAAAACTAATAATGTCGCCTATACCCATCCAGATAGTGTCAAGGCAGATTTGTATGGAGTGAGGGTTGATGTAAGTAGGGACAGTTGGCGAATCCGAACAGGGTTTAGCAAGGTAGCTGATAAAGCCGATATTATCTCTCCTTGGAGGGCATTCCCGACCAATGGGTATGGTTATACCCTTTTGCAATACAACTGGTACGCCAATACTACAGCTTATCTGTTGCAAGGAGATTATGATTTTGTAGAACAGAAGCTTCATGCACAGATGCGTCTGGGAATTCAAGATTTTGATGATGATAAATCAGGCGTTCAGGCTGATTCTAATGTGCTACAATTAGACTTTATAAAGCAGTTTGAATCACTACCAAACCTTTATGCTAAGTTGCGTATGGTTCGAGTTGTAGGTGATGCTAATACAGTTGCTTTTGATGGGAGTCGTAAGCTTAATCCCTCTTATAATGATATTCGGGTTGAATTGAATTATCTGTTTTGATGGTTTGCTTGTTCATTTTTTTTCTTTGTGTCAGAACAAAGAAAGAAAACGAACCAAAAAAAAGAAAATCTGAGGGGCTATCGCACTCAGAGATATATTTAAGGACAAAAATGAAATTGAAACCACTACTTTTAATACTATTGTTACCTTTTTTTTCTATGGCAGAGACCATTAAGGTAGCTGTTGCAGCCAATGTATCGTATGCCATAGACGACTTAAAAAAAGAGTTCAACAAGCTCTACCCTGATACCAAAGTACAGGTCACGCTAGGAAGCACAGGGAAACTAACCGCACAGATTAAAAATGGAGCTCCCTATCAGATTTTGATGGGGGCAAATATGATGTATCCTGAGAAACTCTACAGCGAAGATTATGCCGTGACCAGACCATTGGTTTATGCACAGGGGTCATTGGCGTATCTTAGCAGTAAAAAACGAGATTTTTCAAAAGGTATTGCGTTGCTTAAGAGTGATAAAATAAAAAAGATAGCCATCGCCAACCCTAAAACAGCCCCTTATGGTATCGCCACAGCCCAAGCCCTTAAAAATGCAAAAATTTATGATGAAGTTAAATCCAAATTTGTATTTGCTGAGTCCATTTCACAAACGGTAACGTATGCAGTAAAAGCGACTGATTTAGGTTTTATCGCTAAGTCATCGCTCTACACTCCTCAAATGGCTCACTTTAAAGAGGGTGAGAACTGGGCAGAGCTTGACCCTAAACTCTATACGCCTATCAATCAAGGTATTGTTATTTTAAAAGAGGGTGAAACATCTGCTGAAGTTTCAGCTTTTTATGCCTTTATTTTTTCTAAAAAAGCAGAGAAGATATTTAAAGAGTTTGGGTATATTATTCCATGAACCAGCTCACAGCCACCCTTATCCAAATAAAAAATATAGAGAGTCTACATGCCCTCACTTTTGCTTGTGGAAAACAGAATATTAAAATATTAAGTTTGCAGTTAGACCCAAATTTAAAAGTAGGTAGCAGAGTGAAGTTGAGTGTCAAATCAACCGATATTGCCATCGCTAAACATTTTGATGGGATGTTGAGTTATGCCAATCAACTAAATGCTAAAGTGATGCAGGTTAAGAATGGGAAGATACTTAGTAGCATTGGGTTTGATGTTGAGGGGTTTAGGTTAGAGAGTGTGATTACGCTGAATGCTTCTTTGGAGATGAATTTGCAAGAGGGAGATGATGTGACGGTTTTGGTTAAGGGGAGTGAGGTTTCGATATGCTAGAAACCCTAAAAACCATAGAACTAACGCCATTCATACTCTCATTTAAATTGGCAGGAATAACCACGCTTATACTCTTTGTCATAAGCCTACCCCTAGCATGGTATTTGTCTCAAACCAAGTCAAAAGCCAAGCCATTTTTAGAAGCTGTGACAGCTTTGCCTATCGTTTTGCCTCCATCTGTTTTAGGATTTTATATCTTGGTGGTGCTTTCTCAGAACTCTCCTCTTGGGCAGTTTTTTGATGAGACCTTTGATATAAAACTGGTCTTTAATTTTACAGGTTTGGTGGTGGCGAGTTGTTTTTACTCTTTGCCGTTTATGGTGCAACCTCTGCAGGGTGGGTTTGAGTCACTCAATAAAAATATGTTGGAAGCCTCCTATATCTCTGGAAAGAGTAAGATGACCACCATGTTACGCGTGGCGTTACCCAATATTAAACCTGCTTTGATGACGGCGATTATTATTACTTTTGCTCATACAGTGGGTGAGTTTGGGGTAGTTTTGATGGTTGGAGGGAGTATTCCTGATGAGACCAAAGTCGCTTCGGTGGCAATATATGAGATGGTCGAGATTATGGACTATAGAACGGCTCATATCTACTCGGCGATTATGGTGGCGATTAGCTTTTTGGTGTTGCTTGGGGTTTACATATTTAACCATAAACAGAGTAAAAAGATTGGTGGGTTTCATTGATGATAACGATAGATATAAACAAAAAACTATACGGTGCAAATGGTGAGATGGATTTGGATGTTTACCTTGAGATAGAAGAGGGTGATTTTATCGCTCTAGCAGGTCAGAGTGGTAGTGGGAAGACCACTCTACTGCGAATATTGGCAGGTTTTGAAGAGGCAGAGGGAACTTTGCAGATTGGTGATGAACTCTGGTTGCAAGGCTCTAAAGCGTTGGCACCTCAAAAACGGCGTATTGGATTTGTATTTCAAGACTATGCACTTTTTCCCAATATGACAGTTGAAGAGAATCTGCTTTTTGTCAAGCAAGATAGAGCATTGGCTGAACATCTCCTAGAGATTACAGAGCTTAGTGAGCTAAAAAAACGACTGCCCAATACGCTTAGTGGTGGGCAGAAACAGCGTGTCTCGTTGTGTCGAGCGATGATGAATCGTCCAAAACTGCTTTTGATGGATGAACCTCTCTCTGCGCTTGACCCTACGATGCGTACCAAGCTTCAAAGTGAGATATTGCTACTGCATAAGGAGTTTGGAACGACGACCATTATGGTGAGTCATGACCCCAGTGAGATTTATCGTTTGGCATCTCGTGTGGTGGTTTTGGAGTTGGGAAAGATGGTGAATGATGGAACGCCTAAAGAGGTGCTTTTAAAGACCAATGGTTCTCAGAAGTTTTCGTTTGAGGGGGAACTACTTGAGATTGTTAAAGTTGATGTGATTTATGTAGCGATTATTGCCATTGGTCAGCAGTTGGTTGAGGTGGTGATTTCGGAACATGAAGCAGAGAATCTAAAAATTGGTGAGAGCATTCGGGTGAGTACTAAGGCTTTTGCTCCTACTATTTCTCAATAGTTTTGGAGTCGGAGGCTTTAGCCCCGAAAAAGACGAAACTAAAGTTTTTGTTTCCAAAAAAACCAATGGAACAGTTCTTGTATATATAAAATAAAAATATACACAAGGAGTATTCTTATGGAAACAGCACTACTACTAAGTGTCATTGTTAGTACTATTTATGTTACCTCTATTATCTCGTATGTCAACTATCTTTATGGAGATAAATAATCCTATGAGTGTTGCAACTACGGAGGGAACTTACACTTTTGCAAAACAGTTTTCTAGTTACAAAGATTTTTACATTCAACACAACGATTTGATTTTCTCAAAGCTTGGTATTGGAACCTTTAACAAAGAGCCGTACAAAGAAGAGAACTATGTTTTTGAGTATATGGCTGGGGTTAAAGAGGCTGTTTTGAATGGCATAAATCTCATTGATACAGCGAGTAACTACCGTTACGGTCAGAGTGAAACCGAGATAGGCATCGCTTTAAAAGAGTTGCTTGAAGAGGGAAAAGTCAAGCGTGAGGAGTTGATACTCTGCTCTAAAGGTGGGTTTATTCCTCTCTCGTACCCTTTTCCTGAAAATCCTTATATTTGGATAGAAGAGAACATTATCGAGGCAGGTTTAGCAACGCGAGAAGATATTGAGCTTGACCAGCACTGCATGAGACCTGATTTTTTAGAGTGGTCGTGCAAAGAGAGTCTAAAGCGTGTGGGGGTAGAGAGTTTTGACATCTACTACCTGCACAATCCAGAGATGCAACTTCTAAAGCTTGGAGAAGAGGCTTTTTATAAAGAGATAGAGAATATTTTTGAACGCTTTGAACAATTGGCAGATGAGGGACTCTTTAGCTCTTATGGTGTGGCTGTTTGGAATGGCTTTATATCGAAAGATATGGAGAATATTAGTTTAGAAAAACTGGTTCAAATTGCTCAGAAAGTTGGGGGTAAAAATCACCGACTCAAGTACATTCAAACCCCTTTTAATATGGCAAAAACAGACATCTTTACGATGCCAACGCAGAGTGTTAATGGTGAAGCCTGTACACTACTTCAATCAGCTCATCGCTTAGGTATTGGAGTACTTAGTTCCTCTTCACTGCTACAGATGAATCTTTTTCATAAATCGTTTTCGGCTGAGATAGGGGCTGTGCTGGATGACTCTATGAAGTTGCAGAGTGATATTCAACTGGCCCTACAGTTTGTTCGCTCAACCCCTGGGATTATCAGTTCTCTTTTTGGTTCTAAAGTTCCTGTACATATTCGTCATAACTGTGAGATTTCAGCAATTAAATCAGCTCCTGCATCCAAATACAATCTACTCTATAGGCTGTAAATCATGATATATGATGTGATAGTGGTTGGTGGAGGTATTGCTGGTTTAATGGCAGCGATAGAGGCACGAAGTCGCAATAACAAAGTTGCCATTATGACCAAAGGGAATCTTTTTAAATCCAACAGCTCCATGGCAAGTGGAGGGATTAATGCTGTTTTAGACAAACACAACAACAGCGAGATAGCCAAACATATTAACGATACGCTCAAAGGAAGTTACGGTTTAGGTGAGAAGGAGGCGATAAGCTATATGTGTAAAAGAGCTCCTCATATCATCAAAAAACTCTCCGATTATGGGGTGCTGTTTGACAAAGATGAAGAGGGGAACATTGCTCAGAGAAGTTTTGGTGGAGGGAGTTCTAAACGAACTTGCTATGTGGGTGACAAGACGGGTTCAGCCATTGTTCAAGCCTTGATTAAAAAAGCCAAAAGTGTGGGGGTGACATTTTTGGTAAACAATTTTGTTCTGAATCTAACCACGCTAAAGGGGCGTATCTCAGGTCTTGTGACACTACGACGCTTTGACTCCTCGGTGGTGGTCTATCCTGCTAAAGCTGTGGTCTTGGCTGGTGGTGGTTATGCAGGAATCTTTAGAGGTTTCTCAACCAATGCACCTGACTATAGTGGAGATATGTATGCCATTGCTCTTCGAGCTGGATTGGCGTTGCAAGATATGGAGTTTGTTCAGTTTCACCCTACAGGATTTGTCAAAACCAGCTATCTGGTCAGTGAAGCTGCACGAGGTGAAGGGGGCTATTTGGTCAATAGTGACGGTGAGCGATTTGTCGATGAACTGGAGACGCGTGATGTGGTTTCACGAGCCATTGCCAAACAGATATCAGAGGGGCAAGAGGTCTTTATCGATTTGCGTCATTTGACCAAAGAGCATATTGAGAGTAAATTGCCTTCTCTTTACAAAAGTGCTTATCTTCAAGCTGGGATTGATATTTGCAAGGAGCTGTTACCTATTAAACCTGTGGCACATTATAGTATGGGAGGAATTGCTACCAAAAAGATGGTGCAAACCAAGATTAAAGGAGTGTTTGTCTGTGGTGAGTGTGCCAACAGTGGGGTACATGGAGCCAACAGATTGGGAGGAAACTCACTACTAGAAGGAGCTGTGTTTGGTGAATTGGCTGGTGAAGAGGCACGAAAATTTACACGGAAAAAGCAGTTTTTACCTATTGATTACAACCGAATTACCAAAGATATTCAACTGGTCGATAAGATTTTTGATAGCGAAACCACCAAAAACTTTAATGCCATGCGTGTGAGTATGGGAAAGATGATGTTTGAGAAAGTGGGCATAGATAGAACAGAGCAGAGTCTCACAGAAGCCTTCTCCTATTTGACCTATTTACGTAGTGAGGTATACTCCTTGCACTGTGTTAATAAGGAGCGAACCAATAATGTAGAGTTGGTTGCTATCTTGGAACTTCGAAATGCACTGGAGGTGGCAGAGGCTGTGGTATTGGCTGCACAAAAGCGAAAAGAGAGCCGTGGGTCTCACCATAGAGATGACTACAAACTCACCGACAAAGAGATGGCAAAACCGATAAGCGTAACCGAGTTTAGACCCAATTTCTTTAGAGTTAATTTTAAAGATAATGGTCTTTTAAACGGTGTACGAGAGTATATTTTACAAAGGTAAAAGGTACTCCTTGTGGTACTTCTATCTGTAATAATTAAATAAAAAAAGGATGAATTGTGGCAAAAGTAATGTTAAGAGAGAGCGATGGAGTAGTCTACTTCTATGTGGCAAAGAAAGATATGGAAGAGATTATTGAAACCATTGAATTTGATAGCCAAGAGAAGTGGGGTGGAGAGGTTGAACTGGGTAATGGTGAAGTGTGGTGGATAAAGCCAGAAGCAAAGAATTTACCCAAAGAGATTAGCTGTAAAAGAATATCTGATTAAAATATAGACAATATCTATGATTAAATTATATACATATATTGTATAATGAAGCATAATAATAAACATAAAAGAGTTAAATATGAATCAGTATAATTGTGCAGACTGTATTACTATGCAAGAGATAGATGTTCTATATGAGACAGCTCTGTTGATTTCAAACCATCAGGAGTTAGAAGAGTCGTTAGAAAAATCGTTAATGGTCTTAAAAAAAACACTGCATTTAGACAACTGTGCTATTTTTACTTTGGAGGATGACCTGTTAACCATCTTTGCCTCGATTAATTATAACAAACAACAGAAGTTCATCACCGAGTACAAATTGGGTGAGGGGGCGACTGGTCTTGCTGCCCAATCTAAAGAGCCTATAGTGGTTGAAAATGTCCATAATGATATGTTGTTTTTAAACAAATCAGGACATAGAAGTCGAGAGACCATCTCCTATATAGCTGTGCCGATGATAATCGAAAATGAGGTTGTAGGTGTGGTGGGTGCAAACTTGACCAAGTTTACCGAGATGGATTTTGAAGAGACCATTAGAATTTTGACCATTGTGAGTACACTTTATGCACAGGCAATCTCTTCACACACGATGATGAAAAGAGAGCATGAACGACTTAAAGAGTTAAAACAATATTATAAAATGGAGTGGGACGCAAAGGTGCATAATTTTGGTGACATTATAGGGGATAGCCCCAAAATGAAACAGGTCTTTCAAATCATAGAGAGAATTGCTCACTCCAATGTGACCATTTTGGTACGGGGTGAGACAGGTACAGGTAAGGAGCTGGTAGCTGCTGCCATACACAAGCGAAGCAAACGAGCTGATGAGCCGTTTATTAAACTTAACTGTGCAGCGATATCGGATACTTTGATAGAGTCTGAACTTTTTGGACATGAGAAGGGAGCCTTTACCGATGCCAAAGAGATGAGAAAAGGGCGTTTTGAATTGGCTGATGGAGGAACCCTCTTTTTAGATGAGATTGGAGACATATCATCCTCGGCACAGGTAAAACTTTTACGTGTGTTACAAGAGCGAGAGTTTGAACGAGTAGGTGGAGCTAAAACGGTTAAAGTAAATGTCCGTTTGGTGGCTGCCACCAACCGTGACCTTGAACAGATGGTTAAAGATGGGGAGTTTAGAGAAGATTTATACTACAGACTTAATGTGATTCCCATCGACCTGCCACCACTTAGAGAACGGGGAGATGACATTAAGGAGTTGGTTAACTTTTTCTTAGAACGCTCCATAAAAAATCATAAAAAACGGGTACTCATTACCGATGAGGCGATGGATAAATTGATGTGCTACCCATGGCCTGGAAATGTGCGTGAACTTGAAAATACCATTGAGAGAATTGTCTTGATGGGGGATGAAGAGGGAATCAGTGCGAATGATATGCAACTGCTTCTACCAGCGCTTAAAAGTGATAAACTTTTGGATGTTTGTCGCTCTATTCCTTTAGAGAACAGAACCTTAGAAGAGTTGGAAAAAGAGGCAATCATGAATGCCATAGAGCGTTGTGATGGTAGTAGCAATGAGGCAGCAAAAATGTTGGGCATTACGGTACGACAAATACGATATAAATTGGAAAAATATGGAATCTGAATTAATATACAAAGATGAACTTTTAACGCTGTGTGAGGATTTTACCGATGTGGGCTATATGGCTGACAATTTTGAAGCGATGGATTTTTATGGAAACCCTTTAGAAATCAAACGAAGTCACGCTGACAAAGCGATGACACTCTTGGTCTCTTTCCCAAGCTATGAGGGTGAGTTTAAAGAGGAGATATTAAAACTTGATGCCTTTTTGAGTCACTTAAAAGTAGAGGTTCACTGTTATCTACTTTTTGATTTTGTACTGCCTGAAGTGACTACTCTTCAAAACAGATTGACAAAATTTAAATTGATTTTTGACAGTGAAGATGAGTTTGGTTCGATGTATGGAACCAAAATTGTAAGTGGTAGTTTGAAAGAGAGATTAACCAAGTCACTTTTTTTGATTAGTAAAGATGGTGCCATCTTCTATATCGATATACCAAGAGAGTTAGAGAAACCTTTGGATTTAGACCGTTTACAAGTTGAGTTAAACAAAGCATACATATCATACACAGGAGTTGGATGTCATGAGTAATATAAAAGAAGCACTGCAAGAGGGTAGTTTAGTACCATTTATAGGATTGGGGGTCTTTAGAGACACCACAACCACGGATGGTACTCAATTGCCTTACGATAGCGACAGCATGATTTTGGCACTCAATAATGGTCGAGCGATGAGTGATAGATTGATGTACGAATACAGCCGAGCTGCCATGAGTTTAGAGCAGCGAAAAGGGCGTGAATTTGTGGTACAGATGACCAACCATATCTACAGCTCAAAAGAGTATGAGCCTCCATTTGTCTATGAGTATCTTAAAAACATTCAACCCAAATACCTTGTAGACACCAATATGGATGACAGTGGATGCAGAGTCTATGAAGAGGTGCCACACTTTATGATTAAAGGAACGTCCCAGATTATGGGTGGAGGGTATGATAGATTTTTGGTCTATCTTTATAATTTGGAGAGTAAAACTTATGAACCTATAGCAAAAGAGGAACTTAACAGTGAGATGCCTATGTTGTTTAAGCCAATGGGTGCAACAGTTCCTGAGATGAATTTCATTATTAGTGATGCAGATTTTGTCGATTGGCTCACAGAAGCGATGGGTGGATACGCTCTACCCCCTTTTCTAAAAGAGTATAAAAAAGATAAAAACTACCTCTTTTTAGGCGTTGATTTTGGTCGTGACACCTTTAGAATGGTTGCCAATGAAATCACCTTAGGACTCAAAGGTGGTTATGTGGTGATGAACAAAGAGGAGTTGACCAAGAAAGAGAAGAAGTTTATAACGACACACAATTTAGAGCTTATAAAGAGTGAAACAGACCAATTTTTAAAGGATTTGGAATGAGTAGTGAGCTGATATGTGACTTTTGTGGTAAAGGGGTAAAAGAGGTTCAGAAGATTTTTTCAGCTGAAGATGTCCACATCTGTAATGAGTGTGTCGATACCTGCTCTTCGGTGATGCACAAAGAGGAGCTACGCAAAGCCAAACAGAGTTTTCAAAAAGGCTTAAGTGTCCCTATTCAGATAAAAGAGCATCTTGACAGCTATGTCATTGGTCAAAATGAAGCAAAAAAAGTGCTTTCTGTTGCACTCTACTCTCACTATAAACGAATTGATAAACCCATTATTAAAAACATCGAGATAGAAAAGAGTAATATTTTACTTATGGGTCCTACAGGAAGTGGTAAAACCCTTTTGGCAAAATCATTGGCAAGAATTATGAATGTACCT
Organism: Campylobacterota bacterium; assembly: GCA_022600655.1. Taxonomy (GTDB): domain Bacteria; phylum Campylobacterota; class Campylobacteria; order Campylobacterales; family Sulfurovaceae; genus UBA1140. The sequence continues at coordinate 16,354 of JAHZJZ010000063.1, forward strand.
TTTGCCGTAGCTGATGCCACAGCTTTAACTGAGGCTGGATATGTGGGTGAAGATGTTGAGTCGATTCTCTCACGCCTCTTGGCTTCGGCTGATTTTGATATTGAGAGGGCTCAGCAGGGAATTATCTACATTGATGAGATAGATAAAATCGCCAATAAAAGTGAAAGTGCCACTTCAGGAAGAGATGTATCAGGAGAGGGCGTTCAACAAGGACTGCTCAAAATCTTAGAGGGTGGAGAGGTCTATGTTCCTGTTAAAGGGAGTAGAAAAAGCTCATCTGCTGAGACCATACTCTTTGATACCACACATGTACTATTTATCTGTGGGGGTGCTTTTGTGGGACTTAATGGTAATGATAAAAAAGATAAAAAAATCTCCTCTACAATGGGTTTTTTAAAGAAAGAAGATGAAGAGAGCAGTGTTAAAAAAGAGATAGAGTCCAAAGATTTAATCGCTTTTGGACTCATACCAGAGTTTATGGGAAGAATCCCTGTTATCGCCACCTTAGATGAACTCACCAAAGAGGATTTGGTGCGTGTCTTAAAAGAGCCTAAAAATGCTATTATCAAGCAGTATGAAGCCCTCTTTGAACTTGATGGCATTGAGCTAGAGTTTTCAGAAGATGCCCTTGATAACATCGCAGGACAAGCTCAAGAGAAAGGGGTAGGTGCTAGAGGTCTTCGAGGGATTATTGAAAAGATTATGTTGCCCCTTCAATATGAGTTACCTTCTAAAGATGATGTG
>JAHZJZ010000064.1 GCA_022600655.1 Campylobacterota bacterium
TTATAATTTTTTGTTTTTTTATTAACTAAAGTGTAATTCAACCACTGATACACAAGATTGTTGATTTTTTCAATTCTATTATTATTTAAATAATTCTTATTTATCTCTCCACAACAACTTAAAATCAATAAAACTTCATAAAAATTAGATAACTCCTCACTCTCAATTTCCTTGAACAAAAACTCCTTATCCTCAATCAAGCCACCCAAAAAAGCAAAAAACACCTGCATATAAGGATAAAATTTATAATCTCGAATAACCTCACTTATCTCCTCTTTAGATAACTTCGACACATACAATGCAGAAAAATACTCCTGAAAGGTCAAATGTGGAAACTCATAACTATTCATCAATGGATTTCGATGTTTTCTATCACTTTTTAGAAAACCTGTTTTTAGCACATAATCAACAAAAAACTCTTTTTTCTCTTTGATAATGCTTTTGTCTAAAACAATAACTTGCCTTTTTAGCCCTTCAAATGCTATTTTGCCCAAATAGTCAAATATCTCATCTTCTTTCTTTTGGATATAGGCTGTCTTGTTGGTTTCACTGTATTCAAAAAAGATATACTCTATAACTTCACTATAAAGCTCCGTCATGGTCATAGGCGACAAAAACGATTGATTGGTCTTGGCTTTTTCTCTCCAAAGAGAACAAATCATCTCCAACATCAGAGGAATATAGGCAATATGTTTGATATTGATATTTTGTTTCAAAAAGTTTTGTAGATTTGTTTTGTGGCTCTGCTCTTCAAAAAACTTATCTATATAGGCTGTTACATTCTCATCGGTAAAGCCAATTGTCTCAAAAACCTCATTGACATCAAAATCACTTTTTCGGTAGCCATAAGGTCGTGAAGTGATGATATAGTTTTGAAGATTGTACTTTTTTATCGCATCATGCAAAAGAGAAGTCTCGGAAAGCTCATCATACCCATCAAACAGAAATAGTGTCTTGACTTTTGGGGTAGTATAGTCTATCTCTATGGCTTCATTTTTGTGCTTCTCTTCAAAATAAATCTTTTTGATAATGCTCTCTAAACCATCCTCTTTCCACTCTCTTAATGCAATATAGACAATATTGTCAAACTCACTATAAAGCTCTCCTTTTGCCCATCTATAGGCGATATATTTACAAAAAGTAGTCTTCCCAATACCTGCTTTTCCATAGATAAGAGCTTTTGCAGAGCTGTATTTAGATGATTTTTCTATCAGCTCCTCAATGACTATTGGCTCTTTTGGTTTGTATATCTCTTCATAAGAGTTTATGATTTTGTCTCGGTCTAAAAGCTTTGATTTGTCTTTTATATCCTCCTCTTTCTCCTCTTTGATAATGGCGAGGTTGACATAAATATCATCTATTTGTTTTTTGTCATCTTCTATTAGTAGGGAGATGGTTTTGAAGTTATCCAAGTAATGTTCTGTGCAAGATTTTTTTAGTTCTTCTTTATTAATAGTTTTTGAACCATTATGGTGATAATGCTCATGTTTATCTCCAGCTATATTATCACCACTTCCAGAATGATTTTGATTTGACATTTTTTACCCCTATTTGTTATAGACAACCTTATCACCAGCTACATTGTCACCACTTCCATAATGTGTTTGAATAACATTTGGAATATTTTTATTACCCTCAATATACTCTAAAAATCTCTCTTTATTACTCAAAATATCAACAGGTGCGTTAAGTATTTCTGCTTCAATTATTTCTAGCTCTTTTGGTTCTATCTTCTCATTTGAAAGTACATTACTTACCAACGACTTCAACAGTTTTTTACTCTCATCACCATACTCTTTTTTGATGCTATCTGCTATAGGCTTTAAAGCATACTCCCAAACCAAAACTGCTATACTTGAACTGATTACTTCCATACTCTTCCCCTTAATTTTGTTTTATATCTATTTTATCTAATGAAACTTTAGTTTATTCTTTCTCAACCCTCTCCCCAGCTTTCCTATAAACATCCATCTTATCCCGTTTACCAATAGCCACGAGATGAATCAAAATCTCATCTTCAAGTACTTCATAAACAATTCGATACCGTTTATTGTCAAAATACATTTTTTTCAGACCACTCAAATCAAGACTGTTTTTATGCCCCAAGTCTAAACCCAATTCAGGACTTTTGAGTATTTTCTTTAAAGCTTTAGTAAATAATATTTGAACTGACCGATTTAATTTTGCTAACTCTTTCTCAGCTTCAGGATGAAATTTATAATCATACATGCTTAATCATCCAACGATAAATTAAGTCTTTTTAATACATCTCCACCATCAAGATACTCCTCTTTAGGTGTCTGTTTTCGTTTATGAATCTCTTGATACATCTCCATCTCTTCTAACTTATTACGCGACAAAACTAACTGTTCATACTCTTCAACTGATAAAATAACAGCATTAAGTTTATTGTTTTTCAAAATACCTATCTTATCAAGCAGACCATCTTTTACTTTTGAAATATATTCACCAAACTGTTTTGAAATCTCTGTGGCTGACACCAGTTCATTTTGTGTATAGGCTACCATTACAAAATCCTTTTAATTATCCATATAGTTATACGGATAATTATATCATTTTTTCATAAAAGCTTACTTCCCCTTCAAATACCCCATAGCCGTAGCAATCAAATCATCATCATCTTTGCTATACGCTTTCAGCATCACCCTATCACGCCCGTCAGCAAACTCTACAAAGACCTTTTCTCCAGCATTGGCTACCTTGGTGATTTTCTGCTCTTTGGCAAGAACTTTCATGACCATGACATCGATAAACTGTCGAGAAATCGTATCTAGTTTACCAAATCTGTCGGCTATTTCGGTCTCTATTTCGTAGACTTCACCTGTAGTTTCACATTGAGAGAGTCGTCGGTAGAGTTCGAGTCGTAGCCTGTCCTCTTCTATGAGTTCTTCATTCAAGTAGGCATCGATGGTGAGTTTGATGTCTACTTGTAACTCCTCTTCATCTTTAGTTTGTCCACTTAGCTCTTTGATGGCATCTTCTAACATTCGTAGATAAAGCGAATATCCTATCTGTTTAATGTGTCCCGATTGGGCTTCACCGATGATGTTTCCTCCACCTCGTATCTCTAAATCATGGAAAGCAAGAACAGCACCTGAACCTAAATCGGAGTGCGACTCTAGGGCTAAGAGTCGTCGTTTGGCATTTTCGGTGAGTCGCTCTTTATCTTCGACCATAAAGTAGCAGTAACCCTCTTTTCCACCTCGTCCTACACGACCTCGTAGTTGGTGCAGGTCGGCAATACCGAAATTATCAGCTCCATCGACTATCATGGTGTTGGCGTGTGGCATATGAATACCTGATTCTACTATGGATGTAGATAACATTACATCATACTCACCAGCTTCAAAGAGCATCATATCTTTTTCAGTCTGAACGGCTGATATTTTAGAGTGCAGTACAGCAATGCGTAGTTTTGGCATCAATTCCAAGAGTACTTTTTTCTTCTCTTCTATCTGTGCTATGGAGTTAAAGACGTAAAATATCTGCCCTCCTCGTCGCATCTCACGGGTGATTGCCTCTTTAACAATTTTTTCATCGTAAGACTTCACAAAAGTTCTTACCCCTTGCCGTTCTACTGGTGGGGTGAGAATTTCAGAGAATGTTTTAACAGAAGAGAGTGCCATGTTTAAACTTCGTGGAATTGGTGTAGCAGACATCGAAAGCAGATGAACATTTATGGCTATCTCCTTGAGTGCCTCTTTCTGTTTTACCCCAAACTTATGCTCTTCATCGATGATAATAAAGGCTAATTTTTTGAACTTTGCTTTAAGTAGTGCATGGGTTCCTACCACCATATCAACACGACCATCTTCTAAGCCTTCAAGCAGATTCTTCTTCTCTTTAGCAGTAGTAAATCGGTCGAGTTTTCCTATCTTGATACCATACTTTTCAAAACGCTCTTTCATGCTTTTAAAGTGTTGAGAGCTTAGTAGCGTCGTTGGAGCCACCATCATTGACTGGTAGCCATTTTTATAGGCAATGAACATCCCATTCATCGCCACTTCAGTTTTACCAAACCCAACATCAGCACTTAGAAGTCTGTCCATCATACGACCTGAACTCATATCGTCTAACATGGAGTTAATCGACTCCTCTTGGTCTTCAGTATGTATAAACCCTGCTTCGCTCATAAAAATTTGATGCTCTACCAAATTTCGTTTAAGTACAATCCCTTTTTTCAAGTGTCGTTGAGCTGAGAGGTTAATAATCTCTGAAGCGATAGCAAAAAGTTTCTCTTTAACTTTACCTTTGAGCTTTTTAAAACTAGCCTTGCCCATCTTGTCCAAGATAGGCAATCCACCTGAATCAGCCACATAACGGTCAATGGTATTGAGGTTCTCTACAGGAATCAGAAGTAAATCTTCATTTTGATACTGTATTAGAACAAACTCACGTGTCGCTCCTAAAACCACCCGTTTCTCTACCCCTTTAAACAGCCCTACTCCATGGTTTTCATGCACCACATAGTCACCCAGTTTTAGCTCATCTAAGATAATCGAGGCTTTTTTAACTTTTTTTCGTTTTATTGGTTTATTGAGTGAGATGATTACCTGTTCATCTGAAATGAGGTTTACAATGGCATCTTTATAGACAAACTCAATGTTCTCAAACGATTCCAGTTCAGAACCACGAACTATCGATTCATTTTTAGCCACGATGGTAATTTTTTTATGAGCATTTGACTTTATAATGGCGTTAGGGTTAATCACCTCTAGCTCTCTAAAGTTTTTGGCTTTGGGGATAATGGGTAAATTGAAATCTTTTCTATCGATTAGAGGCGTATCTAACGAATAAATCTCCTCTAACTCCTCATCCATATTTGACAAGAGAAGAGAATCACAAGAGACTACATAATTTTCAGCCAACTCATTAAGATACCAAAAACCTAGACTCTCTACATCTTTAACAAAACTATCAAGTGTGCTGAGTTCAACACGTTTTTTTAACGCTTCATACTCTTGGCTATCTAGCCCTAACAGTGCGGGTATAATCTGAAATGACTCTATATCCTCTTTAGAACTTTTTTGGGTATCGACGGAGAACTCTCGTATGCTCTCTACATCTTCATCAAAAAGTGAAATACGATATGCACTCTCTCCACCAAGAGGATAAATATCTATAATATCTCCTCTAAAAGAGACCTCACCCTTTTGAGTAACAATGTCAACAAAGTGGTAGTTCCAATTATAGAGGGTATCTTTTAAATCAGAAAGATTAATGGTTGAGGCAAACTCTATCTCAAGCGTTTTAAAGTACTCCTGTTTAGGCAGAGGTAAGAGTAGTGTACGCAGAGGAGAAATTAGAAGCTTTTTCTTACTTTCAGAAAAATAAGCATGAAGAGACTCTAAAAGCTCATAAAACTCCACTTGAAATGAACGTAAATCATCTCCCTCAGAGAGTCGTAAATCAGGTAGTACAAACGGTTTATAGTTTAAAAGAGTTGCAGTGTCAGCAGTTTTGGCAGCCTCTTTGTCATTTTTACAGACCAGTAGAAGCTTATTTTTAGAAGAAGCATCTCCCTTTAGGAGATACTCATAGATATCGCTTTGTGTCATTTAAAGAGATTAGTATCCTATCTTTTTAGGTTCTGAAATATGTACATCTGTTGCATTTCCATCTGGCATAATTCTTCCTGAAACGATTTTAGTCTCTCCCTCAAACACAGCATTTGGTTCAATAATAATGTTGTTAACTTTAACATCACCATAGACTTTTCCATAAGGCATAATATCAATAACTTCACCTAAAAAGTTCCCACGAAACTCTCCAGAGACCAGTAGTTTTTGAGATTGAATTTCACCTCTTACTCTACCACTTTTACCAACAACAACTTCACTTTGTGAGACAATAGTTCCTTCAAACTCCCCATTAATCAGGATATTACCCTCACATCTCATTTCACCCTTAATCGCTGTACCTGGTGTAATGATACTTGCTGAACTAACTGGTGCTGGTTTTTTCTTCTTTTTACCGAAAAATGCCATTTCTATGTTCCTTTCCTTCGCAGTATTTGCAATATAAAGTTATTATATCTAATTATTATTTATCTTTAAAGTAGTTTTTCTTTTTTAAAAACGCTTCAACAAGATAAAATGAACCAAAAACCAAATAATTCTCACTTTTTTCAACATTTTCAAACATCTTATAGGGAAGTTTTAACTTCTCTAAACTTGCATAGAGCAGTTTTGGCTCAACTGCCCTAGCAGTCTCTAAAGTCACAATCTCTACCCGTTTCACATAGGGAGCAAAAACAGCCAATATCTCTTCATAATCCTTATCAGCCAAAGCATTATAGACCAAGATGATTTTTTGATTATTGTACTTCTCTTTTAGTGCTTCAGTTATCGCTTGAGCCGCCAATAAATTGTGTCCAACATCAATCGTTACATTGGATGTCAAAGGGTAAAACCTGCCAAACAGTTTAATTTTTCTTAAATCTTCTACATTATAGGAGCGTTCTAAAATTTTCAGAGCTGAAATTGCCAAGAGTGTGTTTTCATACAAGTAGTTACTCCACCCCTGCTCTTTGGTTATCGATAAAATTTCGCTAGACTCCTCATGGGCTATTAAGGAAAAATCTTCAACCTTAAAGAGCCTAGCCCCTTTTACTTCAGCAATTTTTTCAGCTATATCATAAACCTCTAAAGATGGCTGCAGTGCCACAAGAACCTTTTTATCAACAGAATTCAGCTTTGTAGTAGCAATACTCTTTATGGTATCACCCAAAAAATCTTGATGATCTAACCCTATAGGGGTAATAACACTCAAATCTTTAGCAACCACATTGGTTGCATCAAACTCACCCCCTAAACCAGCTTCTAAGACAATAACCTCTAAGTTTTGCATGGCAACCAATGCTAAAAGTGTGGTGTACTCAAAATAACTCAGAGCCTCACTCATATCTTGACCTAAAAGAGGATAGAGTATCGCATGAGCCTCTTCTAATGTTTCATCTGAGATATCCTCATTTGCTATCCAGATGCGTTCATTAAATTTTAAAATATGAGGAGAGGAGAAGTGACCTACCCTGTACCCTGCATGGTGAAGCAGTGTTGCCATAATCCGACCTGTACTCCCTTTACCATTGGTTCCAACGAGATGGATCACAGAAGGTTTTTTAATATAAGGTTCAATCATCGCATAGGCTCTATGCACACGCAGATGGTCTATCTCTTTATAGTATAGAGGTTTATCACTTATAAAAGAGTCAAATGTTGGACTAACTTTCATGTTGCAATAATCCCCTACTAGAAAGATAAGCGATAAACTGGTCTAAAGCCTGAATAGACCCCTTCTCAATAGCTTGAAAACGTAAAGAGTTTGAGATAATAGCACTCGGTCGTATAGGAAACTCATAGCGACCTGAAATAAGACGTTCACACTGCTTTTTATCATTTAAAAACTGAAATTTCAAGGTAATATTGGCTTGATAGTAGACCACATAACCATTTTTATCATACTGTAGTGGTATAAATTTAATAGCATGGTACGCCACCTTAATAGTACTCTTCGCCTCCTCTTTACTTGCAGCCATACTTTTCAGGCGACTATACAATGCTCTGTTCAATGCATCTTTAATCAATACTGCATTCTCAGGGTCAGAGAGTGACACATCCACTTCGGTGTAGACCTTGTCACCTATGGTTTTGGGTACAAAGTGAGATGATGGTTTATAGCCACACGCTGTCAATAAAATCAATATTCCTATAGCAATCAGTATTTTTTTCATCTATACTCCTAAAAGTTTCACTAACCCTTCTGTTTCAGGATATTTTAATGCCACTTGTTTTATATATTTTTCTGTCAAAGCTCTATCATTTACAGATTTACCCAACAACATTATATGCCGTTGCAGTCCCGTAAAGTCAAACCAACGCATAAAGGTAGCATCATCAACATCTAAGCCGATTTTATCTCTAAAGACCAGTGCCAATCGCTCTACATCTCTAGCGTCAAACTCTACAGCAACATCTCGGAGCAGTGAAACCAAGTCATACGTTACAGCTCCAACTTTAGCATCTTGATAGTCAATAAGCACAATATTATCAGAACATCCAAACATAATGTTTTTTGAGTGAAAGTCACCATGCACAAAAACATCATACGGCTGGAAAAGAACTTCTGTTGTAATAACTTTAAAGATACTCTCTAGACTCTCTTTTTTCTCATCATCTAAAGTAACACCAAGATGTTTTTCTAAGTAGAATTCAACCACTGAATCCATCTGGGAACGTAAAAGCTCTTCATCATACAGAGGTAAATCTTCGGTATCTGCATTTTGCATCTTCATAATGCTGTCTAAAGCTTGGTTATAAAAAAGTTCAAAGTCATTGTTTATAATATCAAACAGATGCGTATCACCCAAATCCTCCATAAAAACAAAACCCTCTTTTTTGTTATAGGTAAAAATCTTAGCCACTTTCACCCCTGCCTCATAAAGACGATGCTCTATATCAATAAAAGGTTCAACACTCTCTTTACAACAAGAGGCATCCATCACAATCCCACTGTGCATAGAGCTTTTAAGTCTATAAATCTTTTTAGAATTTTCTTTGGAAGAGATAAGTTCTAACTCTCCTTCACAATCAATACGCTCTAGCCATGCTTCTATTTTATCCATTGGTGTTTCCTGTGTTATCTTTTTACTGTTCTATATAACCTTACTTTTATCAATATACCTCTTAATTGGAGTTTAAAACTATTCTTTGCTTGAAAATATTTTAACCTGAGTTCGACAGAGTATCATCTCTTCTTAAAATAGAAAAACTATGCTATAATTGTTAATTAATAACTAACAAAAAAGAAAAAATATGTTAACTAATCTTGTAAAACTTGAAAAAAGAATCCGAAAAGAGCTAAAAAGTTCCTACAGACGCTACTTTTTTGATACCGTAGATTTTTCATCACAGATGATTGCCGTTGTGGGTTCTCGTGGTGTGGGGAAAACAACTTTTTTACTCCAATATCTAAAAGATTTAAAGGAGCAGTATCCTGCACATAAATCACTCTATTTTTCGTATGATTACCCAACCAATGTCGATATAAAACTCTATGAGTTAGCAGAAGAGTTTGCAAAAGTTGGTGGTGAATATCTATTGCTTGATGAGATTCATAAGTACAAAAACTTTGCACTAGACTTAAAAGCCATCTATGACTTTCACCCCAAAATAAAAGTTGTCTTTACAGGTTCATGTGCCACTTCTATCTATAATTCACAAGCTGATTTAAGTCGTAGAGCTGTTTTATATCACATGAATGGACTCTCTTATCGAGAGTTTTTAGAGTTAACACTAGATAAAAAGCTACCCTCCTTTTCAGTAGAAGAAATTTGTAGTAACAGTGTCTCCATCGTAGATAAACTAAATGAAGAGTTTATCCCTTTAGAGTATTTTGAAGAGTATCTAAAACATGGTTACTACCCTTTTTACTTTAGTGATAAAAACAACTATCTCAAACAATTAACTGCTGTTGTCAATCTAACAATTGATGTAGACTTAGTAATGCTAGGCTACATCAAACCAACCTTTGCCAATAAGTTAAAAAAACTTCTCAATGTCATCTGTTATAGTAAACCCTTTGAGTTAAATATCACGAAAGTATCAGCAAATATCGAAGTGAGTCGAAACACACTCTATGCCTACTTGGGGCATTTAAAAAAAGGGGACTTACTAACGGTAGTCGCTGACAATAAAAAAGGCTTAAGCTCTTTGAGCAAACCTGAAAAACTCTATTTGAACAATACCAACCTTAACTATGCTCTTTGTGAAAATCCTGAAATAGGTACGATAAGAGAGGGCTTTTTTGCTAATCAACTTCAAGAGAGTCATGAGCTTACCAGCAGTAAAAATGGTGATTTTATTGTCAATGGTAAGTATACTTTTGAAATTGGTGGGAAAAACAAGGGCTTCAAACAGATAAAAGATATAGAAAATGCTTTTGTCGTTCAAGATACAGACAACACAGAGGATAACCGTAAAATTCCTCTTTGGTTGTTTGGGTTTTTGTATTAAACATCTCAATTATACTATAATATCCATGGTCGGTAAACCGACCCTACGCGATGCCCCACCAAAACAATGCACCCCTGTAGGGTCGATTTATCGACCAATAGACACAAAAAACAGCTACCCCAACTCCTCCACCAACCCATCAATAAGTTTTTCAAATGCTTTTCTATCTTCATTGGTTTCATAGTCAAACCAAGATTTGATTTCTGGGATATCGAAGAGGTTGTTTTTTAGACCGTCAATTAGTAAACCATTTAGTGAATAAAATATATCTTTTAGAACATTTTCTCCAAAATTTCCAATATATGTTACTTTAGGCATTCCATAAGATTTGGCACCAAACCTTTTCAATAAAGGCTCAGGCAGTATAGCGTATCTTGCAATCGTAAGAGTGGAAATAGTAAGTTCTGCAAGTTGTAGTTCCCAATTATCAGCATAAACATTGCGAAAATCACTATTACTTATGGACACATTATTTTGAAAAATACAATTTGAAAAATTGATATTTCTTAAGTTTGAGTCTACTATGTGTACTCCTGTAAAAATTGAATAAGAAAAGTCTAAATCCTTAAAATACATTCCTCTTAAGAATAGTTGTATATTTTTAAAACCTTTAAAATATTTCCCTGCCCATTTAGGACTATTATTTACCGAATAAAAACGCCATCCACCTATCATTGGTGATAAGTTATCAGGACACTCCAACCTCCCATTAAAAAACCTCCTCTCCTCAGGAATATCATCATGCAACAAATTCCCAATAACCAAAGCCAACCACTTATCCATATCAGGTGGGAAATCACTCATTTGAGCATTCTGAATAATCGTTAATTCTTCATCAAACAAAGCTGTTCGAGGTTTAGTTTTAGCCATCATCAGTGTCGTTTTAGAGTCAATAACCTTAACAGCCAACTCCATAATCTTCTCAATCTCTCTCTGTCCTATCGCCCACTCTTCAAGTAGTTCGGTAGGGGCATGTGACTGACTGCCTACCTCAACATTGTCAAACCATTTTAAATCGATATGGCTACTATAGAGCGTATTATGATCCTCCGTTGCCAACGATGCCAATAGAGGATAGAGCAGTTTTCGTTTTTCAATCACCTCTGCTGTTACCTCTTTGGTCGCTGTCTCTTTCAGTAGTCGAATTAACTCTTTGAAAAACTCTACTGTCTGTTCAGTTGGTTCACCCAGTACCAGTTTGCTTCGTGCTGTGTCGATATCGCTCTTTTTATCTAAGGCATATTTGATAAACACCTTTAGATAATACTCAGCCAAGAGTATCTCTGCAAAAGATTGATGCTGAAAATGTAGGTTATTGTCCTCTTCACCAAAATAGGAGTGTGACAGAAACTGTAGCTCCGTTACACCCTCATTTTTATAACGCTCTAATATCTCTCTATCTGACTCTCGTCTGTTCTCACCATCAAGTACTCTACAGATATCGGCTTTGTTCAATATCCCCTGTTTTCCCTGCTGTCGCTCATACATCCATAAAGATGCAATGGAGTGGAGAATATTTCGGTAGTGTATCTCTTCGGTGTGGTTGACTTGGTGGCTTTTGTCACCAATATATTTTGCCTCTTTGGTCAGCAGATTAATAAACGAAAGATAGACCCCAATCTTACCAATCACCAAAAAGTCAATATTGTGTGTAATCAACTGATAAATCATATAGGCAAAAATCGGTCGCCTTAGCTCCTCTCGGGAAAGAGTCTTCTCTTCTAAAAGCTTTTGATAGATGTTTATCGGTTCATCCTGTTTGATACTCTCTAAAATCTCCTCAGCAAAACCTGTGGCACAGACCTCTTCTAGTACCTTACTGCTTTTTAGTGTATCATAGAGCCAAGCGTTAAACTGCTCTTCTTTAAAGCCATAGAGTGAGATATATTGGGCTATCTCATCACCATTCTCATCAAGTATGCTATGAGGTTTACACGCTTTTATAATATCCTCTAATCCTTCGGAAAATGGTCGAGAGGTGACGATGACTCTATTGTCTCTACGGTGTTCTCTATCGATATTTTGAATGTTTTGAATGGAGGCGATGACCTTTTCTATCTTGGATTTAGTCAACTCACCACTCTCATCGAGTGAGTCGATAAGGAAAATGTATTTTTTCTTGCTAAACTCCTCATCATCTATCCGTATGCTATACTCATCAAGTAAAAAACTGGCAATGACACCCAATGAACCATCACTAGAGTAGTTGGCAAAGTTTCGTAGATTGAAATAGATAGGGAAGTACCCCTCTTTGGTTTCGGTATAGGCTTTGGCGAGTCGTGAAGCGTATTGTCGTAAAAATACCGACTTACCTTTACCAAAGTCGGCGATAGTAAAGAGAATATTTTTGAGACAGTTAACACTTTGCGTACATTCATTAAAATACTCCTCTATCAGATTCTCAATAGGTTGCAACGATGTCTCTAACTCCTCATGCTCTCTCTGCTCCTCTTCTGCTTTACGGTTTGGTTTGGTTGTTCTCTCTTTCTCAAACAGCTTCGAAACAGGTTGCCACTGTGCAAAGGTCTCTTCGTATTTAAGCGACTCATTCTCTTTAAACCCAATGGTACGCAGAGCATACATATCCCAAAGCAGTTTAGACTCTTTAGATTTAAAAAGAAAGGCTTTTACCTCCTCTTTATGCTTCTCATAATCCTCACTGCCAAAAGTTTCGATAATGGTAGATTCAATATTTTCATTAAAATCTCTAGTAAAACTTTTAATCGTCACACTATGCACATCCAGCAAATAGAGTATCTTCTCCATCTGCTCTTTAACAAAAACAACAATAGGGTGATACTGTGGGGTGAAGATAGTTAAGATATTCTCTTCTGAAAAAGCAGTGTTCTCGCTGTTTAGGTTATATACAATAAGGTCAACAAGAGAGTTGACATTCTCTACCTGTATCGCCTCTTCATTGAGAGCTTCAAGAGATTTTCCCACCTGAATAAGTGAAGCTTTTAGATAAGTCGATGCACCAAAATCTTCCAGCTTCTCTTTAGTCAGCTTATCAAAATAGCCATCTATCGTATCTTGGGCAAAGAGCTTCACCAAAACAGCAACCGTTCCTGTAGCATTGGTGAGTGTCTCTTGACCCGATTTATCAAAATTACTTTTGAGATACCCAGCTGTGTTTTTTAGTGTATTTGGTAGAACTTTTGCGATTTTTTCGGCTGTTGTTTTTTTCATCTATCTCCCCCTAGCTTCTATAGGGAGATTATACTATTTTGTTAAAGATAAATCAAAAATTTTATAAAATATGACAATTTGACATGTTTTTAATAATTTATATTTTTATATGTTATTATTTTTTAATCGAATAGTTAAGGAGTTACAAATGAAACATAGAAGAAAAGTTAACTTTAATGTTAACTTGTTATTATGAAAGAAGTAGTTTTTTATAAACTATCTTCAGGTAAAAGCCCTATTGAAGATTTTTTAAACAGTCTATCTTCCAAAGAAGCACAGAAAGTAACTTGGGTACTGAGTTTAATTGAAGAGTTAGAACAGGTATCTACAAAATATTACAAGCACCTAAGCAATACAGATGGTATAGTTGAAATACGTGTACAAATCGCTAAAAACCATTTTAGACTATTAGGATTTGAACATAATGGCAAATTTATAGTATTAACCAATGGCTTTAAAAAGAAAGACCAAAAAGTACCAAAGTCTGAAATAGATTTAGCACAGCAACGAAGAAAGGAGTACTTAACAGATGAGTGATTTACAAAAATATATAAAACAGAGAAAAAAGAACGATAAAGCATTTTCTGAAAACTATGATGAAGGCTATAATGAGCTTAAAATCGGTGAACTTCTAAAACAAGCTCGAATAGAATCAGGAATAACGCAAGAAACTTTAGCTCAACAGTTAAACACAAAAAAGTCAGCCATATCACGCATAGAGAACCATGCCCAAGATATCAAACTTTCTACACTACAAAACTTTGCCCGTATAATGGGAAAAGAGTTACGAATAGAGCTTATTTGAAAATAAGCTACTATCCGTTATAAACCTATAGTTTCTTATTTAACCACCAAATTCACCATCTTCTTAGGAACTAAAATCTCTTTAACCACATTTTTACCCTCTAACCATTTAGGTATGCTCTCTTTTGCCATGGCTATAATGTCATCTTTAGAAGCCCCTGCATCTACCTCTATCTCGGCTCGTCGTTTACCATTTACGGCTACTGCTAAGGTGATGGTATCTTGCACAAATACCTCTTCGATAATTTCGATTTTACCTGCTAAATTTTCAGAAGCAAACAGCTCTTCAGAAAGCTCAGCACAGATATGTGGTGTAATCGGTTCTAACAGATGAGTGATTATATACATTCCCTCACTCCATACTTGTTCACTGCTTTGTTTATCAAGTGCATTAAGTGCTTCCATACAGGCTGCGATAAGTGTGTTGTAGGCAAAAGTTGTCTCATAAACATCAGTTGACTTCTTTAACGCTTCATAAACTTTAGTTCGTGCGACTTTCTCTTCTTTACTTAATGATGCTTGGTCAATGGTTGGCATAGTGTTACTTGTCACTTTCGACTTTCTATCATAAAGCTTTTTCAAGAACCTAAATGCTCCCTCAACAGCTGAGTCATTCCACTCCAGCTCTTTTTGTGGTGGTGCAGCAAACAGGGTAAAGAGTCGAGCTGTGTCGGCTCCATACTCCTCTATGAGTTTGTCAGGGTCAACGGTGTTTCCTTTTGACTTCGACATTTTAGCCCCATCCATTAGTACCATACCTTGAGTTAAGAGATTCTCAAATGGTTCTTTTAAATCATCAATAAATCCTAAATCTCGCAGTACTTTAGTAAAGAACCGTGCATATAAAAGGTGTAAAATCGCATGTTCAATTCCACCGATATACTGGTCAACACCCAACCAGTAGTTGACATCTTCTTTATCAATTCCACAAGAGTTCCACTTATCAGGGTGAGTTGCGTAACGGAACTGATACCAGCTTGACTGCACAAAGGTATCTAAGGTATCGGTTTCACGGGTTGCATCTGCTCCACACTTTGGACAACTACATTTACTCCATGTTGGGTGATTTTCTAGTGGGTTACCTTCACCTGTTATCTCTACATCTTCAGGCAGTGCAATTGGTAGGTTCTCTACTTTTTCAGCCACCAGACCACAACTATCACAGTGAACAAATGGAATCGGAGCTCCCCAGTATCGCTGTCGGCTTATACCCCAGTTTCTGAGTTTATAGTTTGTTGTTCCTTGACCTAGATTCTGCTCTTCAAAGTGTTTGATAATCGCTGCTTTTGCTTCAACATTGTTCATGCCTGTAAACTCTGCTGAATTCAGTAATGCACCCTCACCTGTATAAGCAGCACCCTCTTCTCCACCTTCGATTACATATTTCAGCGGCAAAGAGTATTTGGTCGCAAATTCAAAGTCACGCTCATCATGAGTAGGAACCGACATAACAGCCCCACCACCATAAGATGCTAAAACAAAGTTAGCTGTCCAAACAGGTGTCTCTTCACCTGTTAAAGGGTGAATCACGGTAATACCTAAATCATACCCCTCTTTATCGGCTTTGGCTCTTTCAACTTCAGTCATATTGCCCATGGCTGTGATTTTCTCTGCTACATCGACATCTAAAAGTTCATTTTTAATCAACGCTTTTACAATTGGGTGTTCAGGAGCCAATGCTGTGTAGGTTACACCATAAACGGTATCGGGTCTGGTGGTAAAGACTTCAAAACCTTCAAATTTGTTCTCTAGTTTTTCTTTTGAGGCATCAGAGAACTTAAAAGAGAACTCTAAGCCTTGTGATTTACCAATCCAGTTACTCTGCATTGCAAGTACTTGAGAAGGCCATTTACCCTCTAATAGTTTTAAATCGTCCAATAACTCATCAGCGTACTTCTTAATGTCTAGGTAGTAACCAGGCATCTCTTTTAACTCTACCTCGTTATCACAACGCCAACAGCACCCCTCTTCTACCTGCTCGTTTGCTAATACGGTATGACAATCTTCACACCAGTTTACTGTGGTTGATTCACGATAAAGTAGCTTCTCTTCAAACATCTTAATAATAAACTCTTGTTCCCACTTGGTGTACAACTCATCACAGGTTGCAAACTCACGCTTTGTAGAGAAAGAGAGTCCTAAAGTGTTTAACTCTTTACGCATATAGTCGATGTTTGAGTAGGTCCAATCTTTTGGGTGTCTCCCATGTTTGATTGCAGCATTTTCAGCAGGCATCCCAAAGGCATCCCAACCAATTGGGTGAAGCACGTTATAGTTCTGTTTACGATAGTATCGTGCCATCGCATCACCAATAGCGTAGTTTCTTACATGCCCCATGTGCAGACGACCACTTGGAAAAGGAAACATACTTAAAATATATTTCTTAGGTAAATCTTTATTATCTAAAGGCTCAAATGCCCCTTTTTCATTCCATATTGTTTGCCATTTATTCTCTATCTCACTTGGCTTATAGCTCATACTTAAGACCATCAGACAA
>JAHZJZ010000065.1 GCA_022600655.1 Campylobacterota bacterium
AACAATAACGAAGCATTTAGTGGGTTCAGGATAATAACCATACAATGGACCTTTGTCAAGTAATATAGAAAACCATTTTTTTATTTGAGAAATCTTTCCACAAACAGACGAGTCATCAAAATACCACTCAAAGAGAAGTTAAAAGATAAAACCATCCTTATTATTTCCCCAGATGGGGCGTTACGACTTTTGCCGTTTGAAGCACTGTATGACAGAGAGACGCAACACTATCTGATAGAGAGCAGAGAGATACGCTATATACCAAGTGGCAAAGAGTTTGTTAGGCTTCATAAATATGCCAAAAAGAGAGTATCGACCAACAACCGTGTGGTTGTGTTTGCCAATCCAAATTTTGATAGTAATGAGAGTGCTTCTCATCATGAAGAGCAGATAGCCTTGACGAGAGGGACGAATGAGAATATTATCAAACCTTTTTTCAAAGAGTCTTATAGCTCATTGCTTGGTACGGAAGCAGAAGCCAAAGCGATTGACACGATTATGGGGAGTGTTGAAATCTTTGAAGGAAACCGAGCCAATGAGACCAATCTTTTGGGTGTCAAAGAGCCTAAGATACTCCATATCGCCACCCATGGATTTTTTATCAATACGCCCAATATCCCAAACCCTATGCTCAAATCGGGAATCGTTCTGAGTGGTGTCAATCATTATGCCAAACGCAAACAAGGGTATGGAAGAGTAACGGCTCTGAAACTCTCGGGGCTAAATCTCAGAAGTACCGATTTGGTTGTATTGTCAGCATGTGAAACAGGTGTGGTGGATGTCAATGATACCGATAGCATTAGTGGACTCGGCAAAGCTTTTATACAAGCAGGAGCCAAAGATGTGGTGATGAGCCTCTGGTCGGTGGATGATAATGCGACCAAAGAGCTGATGATTGATTTTTATAGAGGAATAAAAGAGCATTCCAATTATGCTCGGGCTTTGAGAGAGGCGAAGTTGAAGATGATAGATGAGGGTCGGCATCCGTTTTATTGGGGTGGGTTTGTTTTGAATGGGTTGTAATCTAAATAGGAGGATTTTTTGATGAGAGTTTTGGTTTTATTGGTACTAATTTTAAAGGTTTTAATTGCAGATGAAATAAGTGAGCCATTTATTCAAACAGGACATAATAATGGGATTCGTTCTGTTGAATTAAGTTCCGATGGTAAGTATGCTTTGTCTTCAAGTGAATCAGTAAAGCTTTGGGATATAAAAAGTGGAAAACTGCTAAAAACTTTTACAGGACATTTAGGTGTAGTCAATTCAGCTGTTTTTAGTCCAAATAGTAAGTATATTTTGTCGGGAGGAGATGATGGCAATATCAAACTATGGGATGTTAAAACAGGTAAAGAGTTGAAAACCTTAAAGAGTGATGGGAGTGCTATTTCTTCTGTAGGGTTTCATCCAAATGGAAAATATATATTTTCCAGTGATACGTCAGGATTTATTCACTTGTGGAATATATCCACTGAAAAAATTTTTAGAACACTTGATTTAGTAGAAGTTATGACAAGGTTTAAGTCTGTTGCATTTAGTCCAAATGGAGAATATATAGTTGCTGGAAATCTTTTTGGTATTTTAAGAGTATGGAATATCAATAGTGGTAAAGAAGTTTTAAAATTAAAAGTTTTTGGAGATGATAGTTTCAATAGTATAGAGTCAGTTGATATTCATCCTAACGGTAAAGATATTCTTGTTGGAAGCAGTTCTGGACTTTTAAAAATTTTAGATTTAAATACAGGTAAAGAAATACAAACATTATATGATAGTCAAGGAGATTATGATGAAGTTATAATCTCCAGTGTATTTAGTCCAAATGGAAAATATGTTATTGCTGGGATGAGTAATGGAAAAGTATTTTTATGGGATATGGAAAATAAGCAGAAGGTCAAGAAGTTTAAATCTAAATCTGAAGTATTTACATTTGTAGCATTTAGTTTAGATCAGAAATATATTTTAAGTGGAGAAGGGGATAATTTAATACTTTGGGATATTAAAAAATATGAGAAAGTACAAAGCTTTTTAGATTATGGTGACAATAGACCCCGTATCTTAGCATATGATAACGACGGAAAATATATATTTTCTAAAAGTGGTAAAAGTGACATAAATGGTAGGGATACTTACCATTTATGGGATATAAAGAAAGGTGTTAAAGTAAAGTCATTTAAAAATAAAATTTTTGATAACAGTATATTTCAGTTTATGTCTGACAAGCAATTATTAGTTCTTGGAAATGGAAAATTAGTTTTATGGGATATTGAAAACGGAAAAGTAGTAAAAACCTTATTAAAAGGTCTTAGTAAAGAGTTTAGTAGTTCTATGTTAAATAGAAACAATGACAAAGTGGTTTTTGTAGATGATAATGGTTTAGTTAAAGTATTTGATATTTCATCTAAACAATATTTACTAGATTTAAATAGTACTATTGCTAAATATTCGGCTAGTTCATTTAATCAGAAATTGGCATTTTTCAGTTTAAATGATAAATATTTTTCTGAAGTTGAGGTATGGAATCTTCGAACAAAACAAAAAGAGGAAATTTTTGAAGTTGATAAAGATAATTTTGATTATCAATGGATTTCAACTATAAGTTTGTTAGGTCAAAATCCCCAAGCAAAAAAGTTAGGGTTTAATAGTAATGATTTTTTTTTATTAAAGGTTAAAGATAAAATACTAGAAAAATATTTATTACCAATGTTTAGTGGTATGCCTGATGGTCAATTTTATGATAAGTCTAAGACTTTATTAACATTGGATAATAAATTAATTGTTGCACAGGGCTTAGGTGGAGGAATAGCAAAGTTTGATATAAAAACTGAAAAAAAGTTACAAGATTTTAAAGGACATAAAAGTGATATTTTTTCATTAGAAATGAGTTCTGATGAAAAAAAAATATATACATCAAGTAGTGATAAAACTATAAAGATATGGAATCAAAATACTGCGAAAGAATTAGTTTCTTTATCAACATTTGGAGATAAAGAATGGATTTCAATTACTCCTGAAGGTTATTTTACAGGCTCAAAAGAGGCTTTGAACTATCTGAATATTACAAGATATACACAAGATGGAATGAAACCATTTAGTATGTCTCAACTTTATGACTATTTTTTTCGTCCAGATTTTGTGAAAATTAAGCTATCAAAAAATGAAGAATTATTTCAGGAAATTTCTAAAAAACTCACTTATACAGAAGCCCTACAAAACCCACCACCAACAGTAAAAATCAAAAACAAAAATAAAAAAGTCCATCAACAAAAAATCAAACTTTCTTTTGATATCGAAGATAATAAGGGAGGTGTAGGACTCATTCGTATCTATCAAGAGGGAAAACTTATCCAAACCATAGGAGAAGGCAAAGTCAATAAACAGTCAGCCAATATCGATACCCTGTTAGAACAAAATGAACTCGACAAAGCCAATCAAGCCAATCAAAAGATGTATCTCTCGACCCTTTTTCCTAAAGCCATCGAGGACAAATTAGAGATAAGCGATACGGTAGCAGACCAAGAGAGCAGCAGTGTCACCAATAAAGCAGGAGCATATACAATAGAAGTTGACCTTATCTCAGGCAAAAATGAGATAGCCATAGAAGCCTTTAACAAAACTAATACTGTAGCTTCTTTTCGAGAGAGTATTCTAATAGAAGCTGATATACCTAAAAAAGAGCCAAAGCTTTATGCGATTGTGGTAGGGGTGGATGAGTTTGAACATAAGCCCAAAAAGTTTAATCTCAACTATGCCCAAAATGATGCCCAGTCGGTCAAACAAGCGATTGAAAATCGGATAAGCAAAACATTTAATGAGACAGAAGTCAAGTACCTCATAGGCAAAGAGGTGACCAAAAACAATATTTTAGACGCTGCCAAAGCCATTGCCCAAAAAGCCAAACTTGAAGATACCATTATCTTCTATATCTCTACACATGGACGGGTGGTCAAAGGGGATCTGTATTTTATGCCTTATAATAATAGCCATGCTAAAGATTATATCGATTTCCAACAGACATTCAATGCCATACAATCCATCAAAGCCCTCAATCAAATCTTTATCGTCGATGCGTGTGAATCAGGAAAAGCCAATGACATCGTATCAGCCGTCTATGACTCACGAGCCTCTGTTTTGGCAAAAAGTGCAGGGGTACACATGCTGTTGGCAACCACAAAAGGAGCTTATGCCTTTGAGCCAAATCCAAAAGAAAAGGGTGAAAAAAAGGTGGAGACTTTTACACAAAGAGTATTGAAAGCTATGAATAACAAAAGCTCTGATACCAACGGTGATGGATTTGTTTCGATTGTTGAACTCTCTAAAAATTTAAAAGATAATCAGGAGAGTGTGGAGTATCAGTATCCTGTTATTCGTAATGTGGGTGGGGATGTTCGGTTGGTTAGAGTAAAACAATTTTAAATCTTAAAAAGTAGTAGCTTTGAGAACTAAGGTGTCTTAGTCTCAGCCCTCAATGCATTAATCTCAGCTTGTAGTTTATCCATCTCTAAGCGTTCTCTTTCACTCTGTAGACCAAATAGCTCTTCGTCTCTTCGGTGACCTTTATATGAGAAGTAGCTAGAGATAAGAAAGCCAGAGAAAGAGAGTATAGATGTGATGAGTGAAGCGATTAATATAAAGCTGTCATTACTGCTAAACTCGGTCTCTATAGAGATAGAAGGCAT
This sequence comes from Campylobacterota bacterium, assembly GCA_022600655.1. GTDB lineage: Bacteria > Campylobacterota > Campylobacteria > Campylobacterales > Sulfurovaceae > UBA1140. The sequence continues at coordinate 4,674 of JAHZJZ010000065.1, forward strand.
CCCTGGTTTTTGATGCATCTGTGTCTTTTTATCACTAGGGGGAATAATAGCCGAATCGGTTAGTTTTGGATAAAATTGGAAAAAGAGAAAAACAGCCAAAGAGACCACAAATAACAGTGCAAAAAACTTTCTAAAACTCATTCAACTTCCTTAATAATATAATAAGCTTAATTATAACAAAAAGAAATCTAATAGAGTATTATAATTTTGAATTAATTTCTTCAACTAATGTAAAGTAGGTTTTTTCCATATTTTGAATAATCTCTTCTACTGAATCACTGCTTAATTTCTCCTCTGTATGAAAGAGCTGATTGATGCTTTGATTTGTTTTTTTGTCCAAAATCTGATAGTTTGCCTCTAGGGTTACTTTACTATTATAAGCGATAAAGTTGGTAATCTCTACTGTAACTTTTTTATCAACAGGTTTATGAATGCTACTCCATGGATAGGTATGTATGTTAGGATTGTTTTGCGATTTTTGTAGGTAGGTAATAAGTGTTTGTGTTAGCTGTTTGTCCATGGTGTTAATCCAGTTGGCATTGTCAAGTTTAACCAAATGGTGAGGGGTATCTTTTTTATAGATAGGTGAGTCCATCATATAAATAGGCAATTTAACCATTTCTACGGCAATAACCTGAGTCGATGGATTTTTAGTACTTATACCTGTAGTGTCGCCAATAGTGTAGAACTCTTTTGAACTACAGCCCATAAAAAATAGTAAGGTAGTTATCATAAAATATATTTTTTTCATTAGTCATCTCCTAAAATAAGTGCATTTGAGTTTCTATCGAGCATTCTGTTGGTTCGCTCTATCGACTTTAGTGCCTCAGCTAGTGTCTCTAAAGTACTAGAGAGTTGGTCTGAGAATTTTGAGCTGTCGCCATAACTTTTGGTCAGATTCTGTACCTCTTTAAGTGTTGACTCTAGTTCAAAAAGCGTATGATTAATGGTTTGTGGAAGTTGAGCTAACTCCTCACTAGAGGTTATTTTGTTTAGATTATTTATGGTTGTATCAAACGTTTTAATGGTTTTATCTAAATCAACAAGCAAGTGATTAATAGGTTTTCGGTTCTCATTTACCATTCCTGTTAGTGAGTTAAGCAGATTTTCTAATGGTAGTTTTTGTAGTTTAACCAGTAGGCTGTTGACTTCGCCTAGGATATCACTTTTTGGAGAACTTTGAACGGTTGGGAAAGTGTGATATGGTTCTGTTTTTGTGATATAGATGCTTTGGTTTCTATCTATCACTAAGTCAATAAACTGTGACCCAACTACAGGTAGAGCTGTATTGAGTTTGGCTCTTAAGCCATTGGCAACAAGCTTCTCTAGTGCCTCTTCTCCTTTGACTGAACTGTTTGACTCTTCAAATGCTTTGGTATGCATAAGAGCATAGACGTTACTTTCAACCTGCATGGTTTCATTGTTATAGTGACTCTCTATATCCGTAACATAGCCTACTTGGAACCCTTTGAACTCTATAGGTGAGCCGATTTCTAGTTTTAAAATGCTCTCATTGAATGCAAGTTTATAAATTTTATTCCCCTCTCCTGTACCCAAATGTTTCGCTTTCATCTCAGCCAAACTTTTATAAAGAGGAAAGACATGGTCAGCTTTTATAGGGTGTTTCTCATTAAGTGTCTGGCTTGGGGTATAGATAGAGATACCTCCATGTACGATTTGAGAGAGGTTAGCAATGTTAAAGTCAAGTTTCCCTCGTGAAAAATCAAACTCAAAGTTACTTCGTGTGTAGAAGAGGCTTTTTTTGTTCACAAAAGAGGTGTATTTATCTTCTACAAATACAGTGAAGTTAATATGTTTACCATCAGGAGAGATACCCACACGCTCTACACGTCCTATTTTATACATTCGGTAGTAGATATTACTCCCCTCTGTTATGTCATTGGTTGCAGGAGCTGAGAGTAGGTAGTATTTTCCTTTGGCTTCTGTATCGATAAAAGGGTCTTCAAGTCCAATAAAGTCAGAAACCGTCTCTTCCTCTTTTTTACTATGTAGTGCGATGTATGAACCTGATACAATGGTATCTAAGCCTGAGACACCATGTGAGCCAACATCTGCATGGACAATCCAAAACTTTGCTTTGCCATTGAGGTAATCACTCACCTCTTTGTTCATTCGTGCTTTGATAAGCACCCCTTTTCCATCTTCAGATAGAGAGATTTTTTTGACAATACCTACGCTAACATCACGCATTTTAATAGGACTTTGATTTTCAACCAACCCTACATTGGACTCAAATTTTATGGTAACCGTTGAACCAACCTTTGCATAGTATTGAAATGCTAACCATATAGCAATAATAAAAGCAATAAGTGGCACCAACCAGATGGTTGTTAAAATCTGAATACCTCGTGACTCTTTAACTTTTGGGGCATTATATTTTCGCATTAAAAATCCTATGTTTTTATTAGTCGTGTATCAAATGATAGAGCTGAGAGCATGGTGAAAAATACCATGACTGCAAATGCTGTAGCCCCAGTTCCAGGCATGATTTGTACCGATGAGAAATGAATGAGTACTGAGAGTATGGCTACTACAAAGACATCAATCATGGACCATGAACCAATCGCTTCTGTAATGTAAAAAAGTTTGTGTTTATCGACCTTCGATGATTTAACATTATACTTTGTTGAAATTAGAAGATAGGTTATAAATAGAAATTTTAAGATAGGAACAAAAACAGATGCTAACAAAATAATCAAAGCCACAGGGTAAGAACCAGCTTCCCAAAGTACCATAATACCCCCTAATATGGTATTTTCATGACTAACACCTAACTTTTTAGTGATTAAAATAGGATAGAAGTTGGCAGGAATATAAAATATAATGGCTGTAATAAGAAAAGCCAAAGTTCTATGGTAACTTACCCTTTTCTCTCTGTAGATTTTCTCTTTACATCGTCTACAATATATCTCTCCACCTTTGTCAATGTTGACAGCTTCACAGATAGGACATCTAATAAATTTATCTTTTGTTAGCATTGTAACCCCTATAGGTCTCTTCATAGTTCATCCAGAGTTCATTAAAGCTAAGCCTTTTGATTAGTACTAAATCAAGCAGTAACACCAAAATAAATGCCACAAATGCAACCCCTAAATCTATCTGTGCATAATCAAAGAGCTTAACCATCGCAACTAGTATGGAGATAAAAAAGATATCAACCATGCTCCATGGAATAAGTTTGGCTATTAAAATAAGCAGCTGTCTTACCAAGCGAGGTGAGCTTTTTAGTTTCATAAGAAAAAGTAGTAAAATGGTTGAGCCTAATATCATAAGAGGAAAAAGAACAATTAAAAAGCTAAGCATTATGCCTACCAAATAGTATTGGTGTTCAAAAATCACAATAAACAGAGAGTTTAAGTCCAAACTCTGATAAATCCCATTGATGTTAATACTAATAATAGTAAAACTAAAAGCCACAATAAGTAAAACAAGAGCTGTAATACTGAGTGCCAAGGTTGTATTAAGAAGGTTATGATGATTTCGGTAGATAACTGTATCGCAGTACCTGCATAGTGCCTTAGTATGATGATGTAAAGGTATTTTCCTATGGAGTGTATGACACTTCTTACAAATAACAAGATTATCTAATTCACTTTTTTTCATAACTTAGATTATAGCATTTGTAGCTAAAAGCGTAATGCCTCAGTAGTAATATACCCATTACCAAGCTGATGGTAGTAGTTGACTACACGAGTATCGACCTTTACCATGCGTTGCAGATAAGAAGCAAGGTCACCACGGTTGAACTCTAGTTTGAGGTTTTGAGGGTTGATGGCTCTTGATATGGCTACATAGAATTGGCTTGGGGCGAAGATATTGTCTACATTACAGATGAGGTTGTCGATGCTCATCCCTTGGCTTTTATGGATGGTGACAGCGTAGGCTAATTTAAGAGGAAACTGTGAAAGGGTAGCAAGAGAGATACTTTTGACTTTTCCACTGTTATCACTTTGCATCTCTAGTAGGTCAAAATCGTGTCGCTCTACCCTTACAAATTCACTCTCTTTTTCAACGATAATATACTCATCTTCTATTTTATGAATGATTCCTCTCTCTCCATTGGCATATTTTCCCCATTTGTTAATGGTAAAGAGAACGGGTACACCCACTTTTAGTGTGAGTTGCTCCTCTACGGGCAAAACATTTTTCCATGTGGCTAGACGCTTTTCATGGACTTTTCCTTGATGCTCTTCTAGGGTAGCAAAGAGTAGATGTTCATCAGCATCAACAGCTTCAAGTTTCATTTTGTTCATGGCATTGACTTCAGCATTTCGTCCAAAAAGATAGGTGGGATTTTCATCTTTAATCTCAGTGTTAGCCAGTCGGAGCATGTAGTTGGTTACTTCATTGTCACACTCTCCCACGCGTACTTTGTGTAAGATATGGGTAAACTCTGCATCGCTGGTTCGTTTCATTTGGGTAAGCTCTATGACAAGAGGTTCAAAACTTCGCCAAGCATCACTCTCAAAAGCATAGAGTTTATCACCAAACAAGTCACTGTTTTTCTGTCCATATTTTTGTACAGGAGGAAGTTGAAAAAAGTCTCCCACAAAGAGTAGTTTACCTAAGTACCCCATACTGCTTAGACGGTAGCTTATCATATCCATCATATCAGAAGATACCATGGAAATTTCATCGATAATAATTAAGTCAGTGGCTTTGAGAATCTTTTTAAGTTCACTTAATCGGCTTCTGTTTCGTTTGTC
>JAHZJZ010000066.1 GCA_022600655.1 Campylobacterota bacterium
AAGATTGAACCTATACAGAGTGTTGTATTTAAATCCTGCTATCGTGGAGGTAGATGCAACAAACTGCATATTGAACCTATACAGAGTGTTGTATTTAAATAGTTTTTTCAACTTCGACACTTCAAGTCGTACTAAAATTGAACCTATACAGAGTGTTGTATTTAAATCCTGCAACCATTAGAGTAAGCGTTTTGATGACATTTAATTGAACCTATACAAATAGTTGTATATAAAATGTTTAACTACACCATTATCCAACCCATTAATAAATACAAAATCGAAGCCAATCCAGCTGATATTAGAGCGTAAGGCATTTGGGTTCTGACGTGGGCTATGTGGTCACATCCACTTGCCATGGAAGAGATGATGGTGGTGTCTGAGATGGGTGAGACGTGGTCACCAAATATTCCTCCTGATATGACGGCTCCTATCATTAGTGGTATATGGATATCAAATGAAGCTGCTAGAGCTAGAGCGATAGGCATCATTATGGAAAAAGTTCCCCAACTGGTTCCTGTGGAGAAAGCAGTTAGGGCTGCTACTAGAAAGATTAACAGAGGTAGTAGCATAGGGGAGATATTGCCCTGCATGAGTTCAGCTAGATAGTTGGCTGTGCCTAGTCCTTTGATGACATTACCAATAAGAAATGCCAGTAGTAAAATTAGTACGATAGGAATCATATCGGATATACCTGCGTAGAGAGATTTGAAGTAAGCCTTATGTTTTAGGTGTCTACCTATAACATAGTAGAGGTACATAAAAACCAAGGTAGCGATAACAGCGTAAAACACAGAGGTGGAGCCACTTCCTTTGAGAATATCACCGTTACCTGTATAGTAAAGTGACAGAGGTACCATCGCAATAAGTATAACTATAGGTAGTATCATAAGTAGAGGAGATTTATGGGTATGTTCTTTTGGCAGGGTATTTGTTTCTACTTTATGGGGTTTTGCATGAGCCATAGGACCGATATTGATATCGAAAATGATAACAGCCAGTACTAAAAAGATGGTAATGAGCGAGTAGAAGTTAAAAATAATAGACTCCACAAGTAGGGCAATGCCATCACCTGTAATAACTTGTGTATCGATAGCTGTAACGATAAGCCCTAAGAGTAAAGCACCCCAAGCATTAAAAGGGATGAGTGAACAGATGGGAGCAGAGGTGGAGTCACAGACGAAGGCTAATTTTTCTCTGCTTACTCCATTTTTATCACAAAGTGGTTTGGCTACGGTTCCTGCGACCAGTGCTGTGATGGAAGACTCTATAAAGATTACCACACCTAAAACATAGGCTAGAAGTAACGCTCCTTTAGGTGAGTCGATATTTTTCTGTTTTCTATCAAGATAGGCGATAAATCCTTGAACCCCACCCACATCACTTATGAGTTTAATAATGGCTCCAACCAGTAGGGCAAATATAATGGTTTTGGTTATCCACCCCTCTGCAAAGAGAGCAACAAATCCATCAAGCATGGCTATGGTGGCATCAAAAGGGTTAAAGTGATGGATAACCAGTTCTCCTAAAAAGATACCAGAGATTAAAGAGACCACGACATCTTTTGTTATAATAGCCATGATGATAATAAAGAGTGGAATAAGAACGGAGAGTATCCCTAGATTTTCCATGATTTGTCCTATCAGAAATAATTTGAGGAATTATAACATTATGAGAACATTATCTGTATTAACTTTGAGTTTGGCACTCTTTACAGCGTGTCAAAGTCAGCCAACTGTAAAAAAGATGGGTATAACAATACCTCAAGAGAGTACTCAACTCATTAAAGTAACAACTACCAATTGGAGTACAAAAGATGGAACATTGCAACGATATGAGAGAGTCAATGAGCATTGGCAAAAAGTAGGAGAGCCTATAAACATCATTTTAGGTCGCAATGGTTTAGGCTGGGGAGTAGGGCTTCATGCTACGCCTAAAGATGCAAAGTATGTTAAGAAAGAGGGAGATGGTAAAGCACCTGCTGGACTCTTCTCTTTAGGAAATGGTTTTGGATATCAAGATTTTCACATAGATTTTCCTTACAGTGCCTACAAAAGAACAGACCACTGCGTAGATGACAGTAGGTCACAGTGGTATAATCAGATTATAGATAGTACTAAAGTAGCTAAAGATTACAAAAGTTTTGAACATATGAAGTTGAAAAGTGATGAGTATAAGTATGGTATTACTGTTAATCATAACCCGAAGCAAGTAGCCAATGCAGGTTCATGTATCTTTATACATATTAAAAATAGAAAAGGAAAAGGAACAGCTGGATGTACTGCGATGAGAGAGAATGAGATTGTTGAAGTTTTGAAGTGGCTTAAAGGAAATGCAAAACCACTTCTGTTACAGTTACCTAAAGAAGAGATGTCAAAAAAAATCGCTGATGATAGCTTAAAATAGCTGTCATCAATGAATGTTTTCTTTTCTAATTAAATATCATTATGAAAATGGATATCTTAACAATTTATATTTAATAAAATTATTTTTTGTTAAATAACAATCAACTTGATTTTATTAATCCAATTTGCTGTAAAAAAGGTCTGATATCTAAAGATTTTTCAGCAAATTTTTTAATGAGTAGCTCACAACACTCTTTTTCTGGTACTTTGTCATCAAGATATGAGAGTCCATACTGTTTTTCTAGTTTGGTTAAACCATTGTAATTTGGAAGTTCATGGCGAATGGTGTCGA
>JAHZJZ010000067.1 GCA_022600655.1 Campylobacterota bacterium
CCACCCTCCCTCCTTGTAAAACTTAAAATGTTTTGAAGCTATGCCCTCTTAAAAAATCTCAAAAACATTAAACTTGATACAAAATACGCTACAATCTCAATAATTATGAAAACCATAAAAAACACTATAATAACTATGCTATCACTACTCCTAATTTTCATACTCCTAAACTTCCTCTACCCTTTAGATACACAACGACTCTATAAACCAAAATCAACCCTTATTTATGACCGAAATCATCAACTCATTACCGTAAAGCTTAGTAGTGATGAGTATCTACGTATTCCTTTAGAAGAAGATGAGATAACAGCGAATATAAAACATATTGTTTTAGGGTATGAAGACCAGTATTTTGAACAACACTTTGGCGTTAACCCTTTGGCGATAATAAGGGCTTTATGGTTTAACTTAAGCAACCAACATAAAATTGGAGCCTCTACCATTACCATGCAAGTAGCCCGTATGATGCATCATAAACCTCGTACCTTAGGTCAAAAACTTATTGAGATTTTTCAAGCCCTACAACTTGAACTAAACTACTCAAAAGATGAGATTTTAGCACTCTACCTAAATAATGCTCCCTATGGAGGAAATATTGAAGGGTTTGCTTCAGCATCTTTCAGATACTTTAACCTTCCTCCCTCATCTCTATCTGTTTCTCAAATTGCTTATCTAACAACTATTCCTAAAAATCCAAACCATAACCGACCCAAAGCCAAAAGAGATATTAATTCCATAAAAAATCGTCTGCTTGATAGGCTCTATAGCTTAGAGCTACTTTCTACTCAACAGTATCAACAAGCTAAAGAGGAGACTATTAACGCCAAGATAGAAGCTCTACCCAACAAAATACCTCACCTTGCAAACTATATTAATCAAGAGGGGAAGGTATACACAACTATTGATATTGCCCTACACAACAAGGTACAGACTCTTGTTAATTCACAAGTTCAGGCATTAAAAAAATTTGGTATTCATAATGGAGCAGCCATAGTTATTGACAATAAAACCATGAAAGTTTTAGCTTATGTCGGCTCACAAGATTTTCATGATAAAAAGTATGGGGGTGAAAACGATGGACTACAAGCTCTTATCTCTCCAGGTTCTACACTTAAACCTTTTATCTATGCTAGAGCTTTGGAACAGGGATTAATTACTCCTCTAAAAAAGCTTTATGATGTTCCTCTCTTTATTGATGGGTATAAACCAACCAACTACTCCAAAGAGTATCTAGGGGAAGTGACAGCAACAGAGGCGTTACAATACTCTCTAAACATCCCCGCTGTAGAACTTGACAGACTGCTTCAAAAAGAGAGTCTCTATGAGCTTTTAAAAGAGATGAACATTCGTTCTCTTACAAAAACTAAAGCTTACTACGGGAGTGCCTTAAGCCTTGGGGGTTGGGGGCTTCCACTCAAAAACAGTGCTGAACTTTTTGCCATGTTAGCCAATGGTGGGGTTTATCAGACCTCAAGTTATCTCTTGGACAACAACCACTCTTCCCAGAAAGTCTTAAGCCATGAAGCGACATATTTGATTAGCAATATTTTAGCCAATGCTCCACGAAAAGAGTTCTCATCATCATGGGAGTTTGTTAAAAACATGCCAAAAGTGGCATTTAAAACAGGTACTTCAGCCCATGCAAAAGATATGTTAACCATGGGGTATACCCCTGAGTATACCGTAGGCGTTTGGTTTGGAAACTTCTCAGGAAAGGCAAGTAACTCTTTTAACAATACCTATGCTACAGGTCTACAGAGTGCCTCCCCTACCCTTTTTAAAATCTTTAAACTACTAGGTCAACAGAGCTGGTTTAAGAGACCAAAAACCATTACTAAACAGTCCATCTGTCAAGATGCCATACAAGTAGGTAAATGTGAAAAAGTAGTTACTGATGATGTTGTTAAAAACATTAAACTAAAAACCCCATGCTCAGCAATGAGAGCAGAAGTTTTATCTTATTTAATTGAAAATCAAACCATAGACTCTATCGCTAAACTCTCTGAACACCGTTGCTATAATGAGTGGACAAACTATAAACCTCTCATCACAAACCCTATTCATAACAAAGTTTATACCTATAACAGACTACTGCCTAATGTTCTCAAAAAAACCAAATTGCAATGCTACTCATTTGAAGCAAACAGTACTATCTATTGGCTGATTGACAACAATGCACCTATCGTTTCTAAATCAGGAGAGGTAATGTTTCACTATTTAGACCCAACGAAACATCACATTTCATGTTTGGATGAGGGGGCAAAACAGCGAACCATTCATATATTTAATAAGGAATTGTGAATTAGTTCATAAATTTAACTTTTTAACAGCCAATTTTAACTAACATATTTTAAAGGCTATAAAGGATGAATATGAAAAAACTATTGGTACTTACAACCATAACAACAACATTGAGTATGGCTGATATTGTTGGTGGGGAACTCAACTTAGGATTCTATACCCATGCACCAAGTGGTACAGCTAATTATGAAGGTGATACCATTAACATTGAAGATGACCTTAAATGGGGAGATGAGAGTGATATGTTTATCAAAGCTTATCTTGAGCATCCTCTTCCAATCGTTCCAAATATAAAACTAGGATACAGTAACTTTGGACACAGTGGCAGTGGTACAGTAGATAGCAGTTTTAGATGGGGAGACTTAAGTCTGCTTTCATCCAATAATGTTCAAAGTAACTTTGATATGCAGATGTATGACATCACTTTTTATTATGAAATTCTTGATAACTGGCTTAATGCAGACATAGGTCTAAATATTAAATATCTTGATGGAACAGTAGATGTAACAAGTAAAAATCAACTTACGGGTTTCACAGAGAGTGAAAGCAACAGCTTCTCTCTTCCTATTCCTATGGCATACGCAAAATTTAGATTTGATTTTCCAACAACTGATATTTCATTCCAAACGGAGGGAAACTACATTAGCTACGATGGTCATAGCCTATACGATTTAGAAGCAGGTGTCAGATACACCTTTGCCATGGGTCTTGGCTTAGAAGCTGGGTACAAGTCACTTAAACTCAAAATTGATGATATTGATGACTTCTCAATGGATACCGACTTTAGTGGTGTTTATGGGAAGGCTGTTTGGGATTTTTAAGACTTTTTAATAAAACATCATTATTTCTACATTATTTCCAACTATAATTATAAAAACATAATTTAAGGGGAAACCATATGACCAAACTTGCTACCATTTTATCTATAAGCTTCTCTACTCTACTGCTCATTGGTTGTGGTGGAGGAAATGGAGCTACAAATACTGCTTCTTCAACAGATGACCCTACTAATAGTAGTAACCCTACTGGTACTCAACAAAGCATTAGTATCCCTAAAGAGATTGCAATGGAGATTCCCAAAGCATTAAAAAGTAATGCTACTGCACAAACCAAACTTTCTTACACAACTCAAAAAGAAGCGATGGGTGAGAGTATGGGGTATAATCAACTAAAAAGTGAAATCTTACAAGCTGAAATGCTAAAACAAGAGTTAGAGATTAATCTACTTTTAGCTGAACAACTCATGCCTAAAATTCAAGAGAACTGTCAAAATATACCACTAGCTACAACATGTACCATAGATGAGAATGAACTCTCTTTTACCTTTACTGACAAATTAATTAAAGAGATTAATCAGCTTACAGGAGAAGAGCTTGATGAATCAATTAATGAAATAAAAAATCAAGATATTCCTTTAGGTCAAGTAGAATTTACTCAATATGATTCATCAGAGACTTTTCAATATGCTCTAAAACTAGATATGACTTTAGCTAATAAACTTTTTGAAACAGATGTTATCAGCTCCATACAATCTATTAAATGGTCACAAGATGAGAATCATATACTCTCTTTTTATAGTTTTGAAGACAGCTATTTTAAAAATAGTATGACACTTAACTACCTCAAAAAAGAGAATGGTGAGAAAGAGATGGAAATGAGTGATAACTATCAAGAGAATAGTTCTGAAGGTAGTTTTCATTTTAAAATTATTGATAAAAATGATGCTGAAGAACATTTTGAAATTATCTCAAGTGGTGAAGATACCATCAATTTTGATGGAGAGGTATTAAAAAATCATTTCTCTTCAACGGGGGAACTTTCAAACCAAGGTGGTTTTTTAAACTTTTTAGGAACATTTGATAATGCACAATTTAAAGAAAAAGAGATTTTTGATGCTCAAGGTAATGTTATTTCAAGCCAATACTGTGCTACAGATTTAGCATGTGATTTGAATGATGAAACTACTTGGTTGACACTAGGTGATGAGAACTATGAAATAGAGGAGAACTTTGATACTAATGAAGACTTTGAATATATAAGTTTAGATATCATCGGAGGAGACCTTTTAGATGGTCAGTATCTGCTACTTGCTCCAAATAGTGAGATTACAACCATGAATGAAATTGAAGTTTGGGAATCAATGGTTGGTGAAATATACAGCTTTGACAATGAAGCATTTGGTAACCTCAACTCCAATATTTATAGTAATCAACTAGATGACTTGATTATAGTTTACTTTAATATTTTAGAGAGTGGAGAAACATCTTTTGAGATTATCACTACAGAAAACCGACCAACTTTAACTATTTCCAATAATGATAGTTTTTCTGTTGATACCAATGAGACTCTCATTCCAGTGCCTATTGACGAAAACCTCACATTTCCAGAACCACCAAAAATCTAAACTTCTAAAATTTCCAATATAACCCCCTATTGGAAATTAACCCCAAATTAAACTTAAAAAATAATCTAGAATTCCTTACTTCTCTTGACCAAAATTACGCTAAAATAAACAAAAAGGGGTTTCTTATGTTTAAACTGTTTCTTCCTCTCTTACTAACAACCCTGCTCTCTGCCAATCTGCTCACTACCTCATCTAAAGTCATTGCACTTGATGAACCTTTTAGTGTTGAGAACAATGGTAGTTCACTTTTTGATACCAGCTTAAGCTATACACATAAAGCTCTACTTGCTTGTACACCAGCTCTTAATGCTGTCTATAAAGTTGAGAGTGATAAAAAAATCAGAGTCATTCCAAGGCAACGTTTAAAAAGTGGGACTGACTATAGTTGTCATTATAAACAGATACCTCTTACTTTTAGTACTCAAGCCTTTAGACTTGTAGATTATCACTACTTTAAAAGAGATAAACTCTTACGATTAACGTTTAATGATACTATTGATTTAGAACGTGCAAAAGCCAACATTAAACTAAGTAAAAAAGATAAACTGGCTTCTACCAATCTAAACTATACCATTACCCAACACAGTGAACAGACGCTACTTCTTAAGATTAATGAGCCTGTTGGAAAACATGCTGTTGAGTTAACTATCGATAAATCTTTAGGTTTAGCTGAGGAGTTTTCAGCCTCTTTCAATGATAAACAATCCGCACTGGTTACACTCGATGATAAACGAAAACCTATGATGCTTCCTGAGAAACCCATGATGGTTGCGTTGGATAATGGGGAGTTTGCATTAAGGCTCTTTTTGGGTGATACCCTAGAAGGGACACCTGAGAACTTTATAGAGATAGAAGGCGTAGAGAACTTTAGACTTGATAGTAACAACTACATCAGTTATACCCTAAGAAAAAAATATGACCTCTCTGAAGAGGTCTACTACTATACTGATGTTTTAAGTAGTGAATTTAAACCCAATACTACTTATGAGGTTACGCTCAAAAAAGGGTTACGCCACTACCATGAACTCAAAAATGACCAAAACTATACCGTAGCGACTACAGACAGAGCCAAAGGGATTATTTTTGAAGATAAAAAGCCTTATATCTCAACAGCTGGTGAGCTTGGGTTCAAATCGGTTAATATTGAGAGTGCTACCCTTATTGTCGAACGTGTGGTAGAAGATAACTTACGTTACTTTATGAATTTTTCTGGGGCTAAAGAGAAAAAGGTCTTTAAGTATACCGAAGAGGTTTACAGTAAAGAGATAACACTTGATAATCAAAAAAACATCATCACCAAGCAGAAGTTTGCTTTAGCTGATATCACTTCAAAACTACCTTATGGTGTCTACAACATCACTTTACGCTATACCGAAGATGAAAAAGAGAAGAGCAAAAGTAAGGTAGTGTTTCTTTCCAATCTTGGTATTGCTGTAAATTTAGCGAAAGGACAAGCCTTTATTACGGTACTTTCACTAGATAAAGCTCAACCAATCACCTCGGCAAAAGTTGAACTCTATGGTGAAAACAATGCCCTTATAGGTACGGTTAAAACCAACAAAGATGGGGTTGCTACCATTAATAAAGAGAACCTTCTCTCTAGTAAACCCAAAGGGGTTATTGTCTTCTATAATGGTGATAAAAATTTCTTAGCACTTAACAAGACCATTACCTCACCTAGCCCTGATAGCATACTTGAAAAAGCAGAACGTTTTAAAGCTCATATCTACTTTCAAAGTAAATTGGTGCGTCCTGCTGGAAAGGTTAATGCCCTCATTACAATAAAAGATAAAGATTTTATCTCTGCTTCTAAACTCCCTATCAAAGTTACTTTCCAAGAGCTTTATGGTCGTGTATTACAAGAGAAAGTCTATCATACCGACGAGTATGGACTGATAGATTTTAACCATCAACTGGATAATGATGACAGAACAGGAACCTATGAACTTATTACGCAGATTGGTGACAAACGTATCGGTAACGAGCGTGTTAAAATTGAATCTTTCTTACCACCCAAAATTGAAAATCATATTAGCACCAATAAAGAGGCGTACCACCTTGGTGAGTTGATTGAAGCAAACATTAGTAGCAACTACCTTTTTGGTGCAGCTGCTTCTGGACTCTATGGAACAGTCACACTTGATAGTGTAGCCGTTGATTTTGAACATAAAGCATTTAAACACTATAGCTTTAGTAACCATAGCCTTGCAAAAAACAATATGCAAATCTATCTGGAGCAGAGAGAAGAGATACAACTTGACAATAATGGAAAACTGAACATTGTGCTACCAACCAACACTCAACAAAAAGTACCTTCTGTTTTAGAAGCCATGGTAGGGGTAACCATAATGGACGATACCCAACCTGTCTCAAACTATAAAAAAATTATGCTCTACCCTTACCAACATATGGTGGGGGTTAAAATAGACAAAAACCACATTGAAAAAGGTAAAGAGCTTCAAGGAAAAGCTGTTCTTATAGACCCTATCTCAGGGAAACTTATGG
>JAHZJZ010000068.1 GCA_022600655.1 Campylobacterota bacterium
ACAATCATCACAATTATAATACGATGAAATAATTATAATGCGAAAGATGATATAAGGTTCAAAAAATTACAGAATTGTAAAAAGCTACTTAAAAATATCGAAGAGAATTAATAAATAATAAGATCAATATGAAAAGCTCTCTGATGAAGAATTAAAAGCAGCCTTTAACGAACTAAAAACAGCTGTTCAGGCAAACGAAAAAACGTTAGATGATGTTCTTGAAGACTCATTTGCTATTACTAGAGAAGCGAGTAAACGTGTCTTAGAGATGCGTCACTTTGATGTTCAGCTTGTGGGTGGTATGGTACTTCATGACAACTCGATTGCAGAGATGAAAACAGGTGAAGGTAAGACTTTGGTTGCTACCTTGGCTGTTGCACTTAATGCGATGATGGGTAAAGGGGTACATGTTGTTACTGTTAACGACTACTTGGCAAAAAGAGACTCCGATGAGATGGGTAAACTCTATAATTTTTTAGGTTACAGTGTAGGGTGTTTAACAGCTGAAATCTATGACGAGATGACTAAAAAAGCACAATATCATTCTGATATTACCTATGGAACCAACAACGAGTACGGATTTGACTACTTACGTGACAACATGAAAAGCCGTGAGGAAGAGAAGGTTCAAAGAGAGCATTTTTATGCCATCGTCGATGAAGTTGACTCTATTTTGATTGATGAGGCTAGAACACCACTGATTATCTCTGGACCTGTTAAAAGAGATGTGGTTCACTATGCTGAAGCCGATAAAATTGCTAAACAGATGATTAGAGGTGAGAAGAAAGAGACCAAAGCAGGTGAACCTGAAGAGACAACTGGTGATTTCTATGTTGATGAGAAGAACCGTCAAGTTGTTATGACTGAAGATGGTTTAGAAAAAGCTCAAGAGCTTTTTGAAGTTGAAAACCTCTATGACTTAGAGAATGCTACTCTAGCTCACCACCTTGACCAAGCGATGAAGGCACAGTATATCTTTGTTAGAGATGTTGACTATGTGGCACAAAACGATGAGATTATCATTGTTGATGAATTTACAGGAAGACTCTCTGAGGGAAGACGATTCTCTGAAGGACTGCACCAAGCACTTGAAGCCAAAGAGGGTGTTGAGATAAAAGAGGAGTCTCAAACTCTAGCTGAAATCACCTACCAAAACTACTTCCGTGCTTATAACAAACTGGCAGGTATGACAGGTACTGCTCAGACTGAAGCAACTGAGTTTTCTGAGATTTATAATCTTGATGTTATCTCTATCCCTACCAATGTTCCTATCGCTAGAGATGATATGAATGACTTGATTTATAACACAGAACGAGAGAAACTTGATGCCGTTGCACGTAAAGTAAAAGAGCTTTATGAAAAGGGTCAACCTGTACTTATTGGTACAGCTTCGATTGAAAAATCTGAATTGGTTCATGAGAGACTAAAAGCAGCTAAGATTCCACACAACACACTCAACGCTAAAAACCATGAGCATGAAGCAAGTATTATTGCAGAAGCTGGTAAAAAAGGAGCCGTAACGGTTGCTACTAATATGGCAGGACGTGGGGTTGACATTAAAATCTCTGATGAGATTAAAGAGCTAGGTGGTCTTTATATCTTAGGTACAGAGAGACACGAGAGTAGACGTATTGATAACCAGTTAAGAGGTCGTGCTGGTCGTCAAGGTGACCCAGGTGCTTCACAGTTTTACCTAAGTCTTGATGATAACCTATTGCGTATCTTCGGTGGTGAAAAAATCCGTACCATTATGAATAAGTTAGGTGTTGAAGAGGGTGAGTACATCGACTCTAAAATTGTAACACGTTCAGTAGAGAAAGCTCAGACTAAAGTGGAGAACATGCACTATGAGTCAAGAAAGCATATTCTAGAGTATGATGATATTGCCAATGAGCAGAGAAAAGCCATCTATAAATTTAGAAATCAGCTTCTTGATGCAGAGTATGATATCGACTCTAAAATCAAAGAGAATCGAATCGAATATGTTGACTATCTTATGAGTGAATGTGAAATGTACCAAGGTGCAGCGAGTGAAGATTATAATATTGAAAAACTAATAGAACTTCTTCGTAACAAAATGGCTATTGATATGCCACTTGAACTCTTTGACGGTAAAGAGTTTGATGATATTCAAGAGATGTTATTAGATATCATTACCAAGAGTTACGAAAGTAAAATGGAACCACTTACACCTGAACAGAGAAGTGAAGTTCAAAGAGTACTTTACCTACAAGTTCTTGACCCTAAATGGAGAGACCACCTCTATGAGATGGATGTACTTAAAACAGGTATTGGGCTTAGAGGATATAACCAAAAAGACCCACTTACTGAGTATAAAAAAGACAGTTATAACCTCTTTATGCAACTGATTGAGGTTATTAAACAAGAGGCTATTCAAGTACTTCAACTTGTACAGTTCAACTTTGAATCTCCAGAAGAAGAGAAGGCTCAACTAGAAGCAATTCGTGATGAGCTTGAAGCTGATTTAGAAGCGGCTGTTACTAATGAAAATGAGATTGTTGAAGCTGACTTTGAAGAGGGTGAAGCACCTCTAAGAACCCCTGAGAGATCTGTAAAAAAACCTAAACGAAATGACCCTTGTCCATGTGGAAGTGGTAAAAAGTATAAGCAGTGTTGTGGTCAAAGTGGACCTAAAAAAGGGATTCTGGCTTAATGGAAAAAAAATAATGGCTGTGCCTATCAACAA
Organism: Campylobacterota bacterium; assembly: GCA_022600655.1. GTDB lineage: Bacteria > Campylobacterota > Campylobacteria > Campylobacterales > Sulfurovaceae > UBA1140. Next base: position 2,708 of record JAHZJZ010000068.1, read on the forward strand.
CGCCTTTGTTAATAAAATAATTAGACACTATCTCAAATATGATAAAGATAATCCTTTTATCTTTATCTCCTCGATTCTTGCTTTTTTGGGAATTGCAGCAGGGGTTATGGTTCTTATGCTTGCCATGGGAATTATGCATGGAACACAAGAGGAGTTTAAAAAACGACTCTTTGTAATGAACTACCCACTCACACTTATGCCAACAGGTTATAACACTACCAATGATGCCTTAATAGAAAAACTTCAACAAGAGTTTCCTCACTTAGTATTAAGCCCTTACTACACGACTCAAGTTATTAGTAAAAGTGGTTCTAATGTTAATGGGTCGATACTCTACGGAGTCGACTTTAACAAAGAGGCAAAAATCAATAATGTGTTTGAAAAGTCTCTTCAAGAAGCGATAGGAAGTCAAAGTAGATATAAAATCATAACAGGCTCCACCCTAGCTCAAGAGATGGGCGTATTAAAATCGCAAAAACTTACACTCTACTTCTCAGAACAACAAGCCATTGGTTTTGGAACCATGCCGTTGCAAAAACGTTTTGTAATTGATGGAACCTTTAACTCTGGACTTAAAGCCTACGATAAAGCCATTGTCTACACAACTCATGAAGCTTTTCAAAAAATTTTAAAACGCCAAGAGGGTGTTTATGATGGGATTCACATCCACTCAGCCGATGCCATGGGTGACCGAGACCTTATTAAAGCGTTTTTAGAGAAGGAAGGGTTATCACAAGGTGTTATTATCGAAGGGTGGTGGGAGCAAAATGTTAGTTTCTTTGCCGCGATGGAAATGGAGAAAAAAGCTCTATTCTTAGTACTGCTACTCATTATTCTTGTCGCTTCACTCAACATCATCTCATCACTACTTATGACCGTTATGAGTCGTCGTTCAGAAATTGCACTCATGCGTACACTAGGAGCAACAAGCAGAGAGATAAAACGTATCTTCTTTAAACTGGGTGTTATTATTGGGGTGAGTGGTATTATGGCAGGTACCATTTTAGGATTTATCGGTATGTGGATTTTGACCACTTTCCCAATTATCTCTCTAGCAGAAGATGTTTATGGATTCTCTCATTTACCTATTAACTTAACAACACTTGATTTTGTTCTTATTATTATAGGAACTTTTTTAATCGTGGTTCTCTCTTCACTCTACCCATCATACAGAGCCTCATCAACAGATCCACTAACTGTGCTAAGAAATGAGTAAATTAAATTTTTTTGGAGTTTTGCCAATACTTTTTTGTATTGGCTTGGCTTGGCTTCTATTTTACTATGAAGCAATCTGAGAAGAATCTAAACTACAATCTCACCTCTATCTATATATAAAACCTTACAAATATCATCAAAAATCTTTTCAGAAAAATCTAACACCTCTTTTATCTCTTCCCGTGATGGCATTTGTCTATCAAAAGTTGGATATGTCTCTTTAATGTGATACTCTGAAATAATATCAAGCAGTTCCAGTTCAGCCTCATCAAAATCTATCATATCCATAATATAACTGTGAATTTTACTTAAATCATGTGTCTTTGGTATCTTTCTGTTCTGATAAACTATAATTGATTTTAGCATCTTCTCAACAGCATAATGTAGCTCTACTGCTGTCGTATCGGTGTAGTGATTTACATCATAAAAAATTTTGGCACCAGAGAGATTATGCCAAGCTTTTATAAGCCACTCTTTAGCTGACTGCCTGTTCATACCAAACTTTTCCATTTTGCAAAATATCCACTTTGTAAAAATAGTCCTCTCTCTGATTTATATATTCAGCAGGAGCAGATAAAATATCAAAACCAATTTGATATTTGTAGATTAAATCCC
>JAHZJZ010000069.1 GCA_022600655.1 Campylobacterota bacterium
CTAACCACTACTGCATAATTGTCTTTGGTTTGTCCCGCCCCCATTCCGACATCTATGGTACTATTGGCTCCAAAGATATCATCATGATGGTTGTAGCGTATATTATCAACATAGACATCCCACCAAGACTTAACATCTTCTATTTTAAACTTCACATTTAAATCTTCATCGATCAGCCAAATCAAATCCCGTAGATACTCCTTATAGTCACTACCAAACTCAAATACCTCTTTTTGATAACTGGTCACAGGTACTTGAATATCAACACCTAACAGACCATTACGAAGATGATTACCATCGCCACCATTGTCTCGGTCAGCATCTAAAAGCTTCTTGATATGGACATACTGTTTTTGGGTCAACAGACCTAAATTACTGTTAATGACTGCACCTATACTATCATATATTTTATACTTGCTTAGACTTGCTAAAGCTAAATAGGGAGGCATGATTGAGACTCTAGGATTACTTTGAGCATACGCTGTAGAGAAATCTAACTCATCTCCTTTTAGCGTATCATTCAAGTCAGTTGTAATATATCCTGTGATCTCCTCTTCACTGTTTAGTAGTCTAAAGTTGTTGCTAATAAATTCATTATAGTTACCTACAATGGTTATGATTTCACTAGAGAGTATCTCTTTGTTTGCTTCACGTGCTTGGTAAGAAGAGAGCCAAAACCCTGTCTCATTTATACCATCATCATCAACATCAAATCCACCAGGAACATAGGCGAATCCAACAGAGGTCATAAGTTTCCCCTCATCCGTCTCTGTTTCCCATAAACAACGTTTACTCTCATCTAAAGGGTCACCTTCTGCACACTCTAACTCTTTAATATTGGCTTGTCCATCTCCATCACTATCATTTTTCGGGTCACTATTAGCTGTGTCAACTTCATCCATAACACCATCATTATCTGTATCTTTAATGGCTGAATCTAAAGCATCTATGACACCATCTGCATCACTATCTTTCCCCTCCTCTTCTTTATCTGTTTTACCATCACCATCACTGTCTACAAGAAGAGGATTGGTACCTTGTTCTTCCTCTTTGATATCACTCACACCATCATTATCATCATCAGGGTCATGGAGATTTCGTATGCCATCACCATCGGTGTCTGTACTATCTGCATGACTATCAACATCACCTAGGTCATTAATACCATCACCATCACTGTCTATTCCATTATCATTGACACCATCCCCATTGACATCAACATCTACACCATCTGGTATGCCATCACCATCGCTATCAGTGCTGTTACTGTTGGGGTCTATGGCATCAGGTAGTCCATCTTGGTCTCGGTCTTTATTGTTGTCGATACTATCATGACTATTACTGATTCCATCTCCATCACTGTCTATTCCATTATCAGGAGTGCCGTCACCATTGACATCGACATCTGACTTATCATTAATTCCATCGCCATCACTATCTGTACCATTATCAAGTATACCATCACCATTAACATCGGCATCAGCTCCATCAGGTATACCATCACCATCACTGTCTGGGTTTTTAGGATTTGGGTCATAAATATCTAATAATCCATCTCCATCAACATCGACATCACTTAGGTCATTGATACCGTCATTGTCACTATCTATACCATTATCGTTAACGCCATCTCCATCGACATCAACATCAGCTCCATCTGGAATTCCATCACCATCGGTATCGGGGTTATTATCATTAGGGTCTATATCATCAGGTAAGCCATCGTTATCACTATCTTTAGAGTTATCAATGGTATCATACTCATCAGCAATACCATCACCATCGCTGTCTTTTCCACCACCACTACTATCAGCACCATCAGTAATGCCATCTCCATCGGTGTCTTTACCGTTATCTATAACGCCATCACCATTGACATCAGCATCGGCTCCATCAGGTATACCGTCACCATCGGTATCAGGATTATTATCATTAGGGTCTATATCATCAGGTAGTCCATCGTTATCACTATCTTTATTGTTATCAATCGTATCATGACTATCATTGATTCCATCTCCATCACTGTCTGTACCGTTGTCTGGTATGCCATCGCCATTGACATCGACATCTGCTAGGTCATTGATGCCATCGCCATCGCTGTCTTTTCCATTATCTATGACTCCGTCACCATTAATATCAGAATCAGCTCCATCAGGAATCCCATCACCATCCATGTCTGGGTTGGTACTATCAGGGTCTAAGGTATCTATGAGTCCATCATTATCATCATCTGAATCATGGGCATTGTTTATGCCGTCACCATCACTGTCTATTCCATTATCGATAATACCATCACCGTTAACATCAGCATCGGCTCCATCTAAAATACCGTCACCATCAGTATCATTATTGTCATCATTTGGGTCTATGTCATCAGGTAGACCATCGTTGTCACTGTCTTTGGTGTCATCAATCGTATCATGACTATCAGCAATACCATCACCATCACTATCAACCCCATTATCATTAACACCATCTCCATTAACATCTACATCACTACTATCATTAATTCCATCACTGTCACTATCAGTACCATTATCAGCAATACCATCACCATTGACATCTACATCAGCTCCATCTGGAATACCATCTCCATCACTATCATGGTTATTGTCATTAGGGTCTATATCATCAGGCAGTCCATCATTATCACTATCTTTAGAGTTATCAATGGTATCATAGGCATCGGTGATACCATCACCATCACTATCAACTCCATTATCATCAATACCATCACCGTTGACATCGACATCTGCTATATCTGCTATACCATCACCATCACTGTCGATTCCATTGTCGTTGTTACCATCACCATTAACATCGACATCGGCTCCATCTGGAATACCATCTCCATCACTATCATGGTTGCTGTCATTTGGGTCTAAATCATCAGGCAGACCATCGTTATCACTATCTTTAGTGTTATCGACCATATCATGAGCATCATTAACCCCATCACCGTCACTATCATAACCATTGTCAGCAATACCATCTCCGTCAACATCAACATCGGCTATATCAGCAATACCATCTCCGTCACTATCAGCTCCATTGTCTATTACTCCATCACCATTGACATCTGCATCAGCACCATCTAAAATACCATCTCCATCACTATCTGGGTTTTTAGGGTTTGGATCATCATTATCTAATAGAGCATCATTGTCATCATCGGGGTCACTAGCATCATTAATACCATCACCATCATGATCTGGTCCATTATCAAGTACACCATCATCATTAGCATCAGAGTCTGAGCTATCATTAATCCCATCGTTATCAGCATCGGTACCATTATCTGCTGTACCATCACCATTGACATCAACATCAGCACCATCAGGAATGACATCATCATCACTATCAATATCATTATCATCAGGGTCTATACCATCAGATAGTCCATCACCATCACTATCTTTAGTTGTGTCGGGAGTCTCATTGGCATCTAGTGGGTCTGTACCAGCAAGAGTTTCATGTTGATTAGATACTCCATCTCCATCACTGTCATTGGTTGGGTTATCATTCTCTTCATCTAACTGATCAACTACACCATCACTATCACTGTCTTTTATGATAGACTCTAACGCATCAATAATCCCATCACCATCACTATCTATCTCACCCTCATCACCATCTTCTATACCATCTTCATCTGTATCTGGATTGGTTAAAGAGGTACCTAAAACACCCTCTTTATGATTGCTAACTCCATCTCCATCAGTGTCATTGTTGGAAGCTCTATCACCTCCACATGCTGTGAACAATAGTAGTGCTAGTACAATAGATAATCGTATCATTCTCATTGTCATAATAACCCCCCTTCTTCTATCTAAGTAATTTTTTAATGAATTAGTATAAGTAGGGAGTCGCTGCCCTAAAACTTATACCGTTCGTTTGTCCCTCATCATCAGTCAAAGCACCCGAAATTCCTTCGGTAATATCTAAGACCTCTCCTCCTCTTACGATAACTGCGTAAGGATCTTTATCGGGTCCAATACCGTGTCCTAAATCTTGTGTACTGTTTGCACCTTCATTAAAAAATTTAAACTTCGTCTCATCTATCTCCCACCATGCTGGTACAGTCGTAATGTCAAAGGTTTTGTTGCCAAAAGTGTCTCTTAGTTGTACAAGGTTTCGAACATACTCTTTTCGCTCTTCACCAAACTCATCGATAATCAAACTGTACTCAAAAAGCGGTACATTTTTATCGGTTCCTAAGAGACCATTTCGTATATGTCGTCCATCACCATTATTTTCCATATCTGCATCTAAAAGCTGTTTAACATGCATATACTGCTTTAGTGTTGGCATGGTAACATCTATCTCTACATCAGTACCATTTTTATCTTTTAAGTGATACTGCTCTAAACAGACCAAAGCAAGGTAAGGGGTAAAATTACTTATTCTTTTTAGCCCTGCTACACTCTCTTCGTCAAAAATCAGTTCATTTCCTGCAAGGGCTGTGGTCTCAGATAGTGATTGCTCTTTATAAGAGGTTACTTGAATATTACGATTTAAAACTTTAAAATTTTTGGAGACATACTTATTGACATTATCCACTCTAGCTATTACCTCTTCACTAGAGATGATGACACCTGTATTTCTGGCTTGATACCTAGACATCCAAAAGCCTCCCTCATTAACCCCATCTCCATCAACATCAAATCCACCTGGAATGTAGGAGTAACCATGCTCAGTTAAAATATTACCCTCTTCGGTATCAAAGACATAAGGACAAAGCTTAGTGCTATCTTTTGGGTCACCTTCAGTACAGTTGTTCTCATAAACATTAGATTGACCATCTCCATCGCTGTCATTACTTGGGTCTAAGGCATTAATAACATCATGAGCTATATCTGGAATGCCATCTATAGCTGGACTAGGGTTATGCCCACCCTCTAAAGTCTCAGGGCTATCTATACAAGTGGTATTCAATTCACTGGTATCATAACTGTAAACCTCTAACCCATCCTCTACGGTATCACCATCAGTATCACTGTTTGTCGCATTGGTCTCATAGTTAAGAATCTCAAATCCATCTAACAGACAATCTCCATCACTATCTGATAGTAGAGGATTGGTTCCATATACAAAAAGCTCTTGGTAGTCACTTAAACCGTCACTGTCACTGTCAGGGTTATTAGGTAGCGTTAAATAGGTATTGACCTCATCTCCATCTGTTAAATTATCATCATCACTATCACTGTTATTGGGTAGCGTTAAATAAGTATTGACCTCATCTCCATCTGTTAATCCATCCCCATCGGTATCTGGATTGGTAGCATCTACCTCATCATGACTTACCTCATAAGCATCACCCAAACCATCATCATCACTATCTGGACTATCTGGTCTTGTACCATATAGATTTACCTCATCACCATCACTCAGTGTATCTCCATCAGTATCAGGGTTGGTGGCATTGACCTCACTATGTTCCATCTCATACTTGTCATCTAAACCATCCCCGTCGGTATCAATATTGGTCATATTTAAATCATGCTCAAGTTCGTAAGCATCACTCAATCCATCACCATCAGTATCTTTTCCACCATCATCATCAATTAAAACCACACCACCTACAGCTTTGCTATCATTGATTTCAGTAATAGAGAGACGCTCAGAAGCAGCTCTATCTTGACCACAACCAATAAGAAAAAATGCTACTATAAAAAGAGATACTTGTAATATACTGTTCATCACCTACTCACTACCTTTTTATGTTTGGATAGCTTAGTATCGCTTCAATTCGTCGATTTTGCCGTTTGCCTTCAACGGTTTGATTACTTGCTATAGGATGATTTTCTCCTCTACCCTCTGAAGAGATTCTTGCTGGACTTACACCAAGTTCTATCAGTTTATTGGCTACAGCACTTGCTCGTCTTTGAGAAAGAGCCAAGTTTGAGACAGCACTTCCTACACTATCAGTATGCCCTACAATTTTGACAACACTTCCTCTATTTCGTATAAGAAAGTTTGCAAAGTTTTCTACTCTTCTCATAGAGTAGTACTCAATTCTTGATGAACCCGTTGCAAAGTTAATTCTCAATGTCGTTTTTATAGGACAACCATAGCTATCAACAGAGAAGTCACAAGGGGTATTGGGACATTGGTCTCTATAATCCTCAACTCCATCTCTATCTCTATCGGGTGCTGAGATTTTCTTTGGACACTTATTTCTATCTATATAAACAGGAACTCTCTGTTTTACAATCACTGGCTTTAAGGGTTGTACACGCTGCAGTACAACTCTTTGTGGTTTTGACTTTAAAGGAAAACTCATACCTACCGTTAAAATAGCTTCATGCTCTTCATCTTCATTTCCTCCAAGGATTTGAAGCATTTTTCCTTCCACTCTAGCCTTATATCCGTCAGGAAGCTTGTAAGCTACTCCTGCACCCCCTTGCAAAAAAGGATGACTTTCAAATTGACCTTCAAGCTCTCCAGATACTTTCTCATACCCCAATCCAGCCAATACATAAGGAACAAACTCTGTTTGGTTCTCAAACTCATAAACCCCATTAACTGAAGCCTTAATCAAGGCACTAACCCCACTGAAATCAGTAATATTTACATAGTCTAAATCAAATCTTGGACTCACAACATAGCGGCTTAACTGATAAGTAGCAGCTACTCCATAGTTGTTAAACTTTGAACCACTTTCATTATAAATAGATGTTGCTCCAACATTAATACCTATCTCATTTTCTATATTTCCTGCACTCAACATGACAGCTGTACAACAGAAAGATAATAAAACCTTTTTGAACTATTCGCCAGCACCACACCCGTCACACCGCCAATGGTGAACAGCACAATAAA
>JAHZJZ010000070.1 GCA_022600655.1 Campylobacterota bacterium
AAAATTACACTATTTAATCTATTTTTTAATAAAAAAAAATGTATATTAGTAAGATATATTTTATGTGAGGGGAAGCATAATGGTAACTTTAAATGGAATCATAAAAGGGTTAGTGGCTCTTTTACTAATAGAGATAACTTTTTTTTCAACGTTTTTTATACTTCAAGTAGAAGAGAAAAATCAAGTTCTTGTGGTAAAGAAAAAATTAGAAGTTCCTATAATAGAACCAGTCCCTATACCTCAAGAGGTTAAAGAGGTAGAAAAAGTAGAAAATCCTTTTAAAGTGATTGCTCCTAAGAGTCATAATGACATCGTCTGTTTAACCAACCACAAAGTTCAACCTATTCTTTATAAAAATACCATTCCCTTAGCTCCACTAAGCATTGAAAAGAAAAAAGAGACTTTTATTAATATGCTTCTTCCCTCAATTTTATTGGCAAAATATAAGATAAAACTTGAACGAAAGAAGCTACTAAGACTCTCTAACGAGACGCTATTATCAGATAGTGAGATATTATGGCTGGAAAATAAGCGAAAAGAGTTTGAGGTTCAAACCAATGATGAACTCTACGATAAAATGGAGTTACATCCTACAAGTCTAATTATTGCTCAAGCCATTGTTGAGAGTGGTTGGGGAACCTCTAAGTTTTTTCAAAAAGCCAATAATGTATTTGGGGTCTGGTCATTTAATGAAAATGAGAGCCGAATAGTAGCCAGTGAAAAAAGAGGAAATCAGTATGTTTATCTTAAAAAATATAAAAGTCTTGACCAATCAATACGTGACTATTTTTTAACCATCTCCAATGTTACTCACTATCAAGCTTTTAGAGAGAAGCGTTTAGAGACTCAAGACCCTTTTACACTTGTTGAACATTTAGAAAAATACTCCGAGCTAGGCAAGGAGTATATTGCTAATTTAAAAAATATAATGAGAAAAAACAAACTATTGGTTTACGATAACTATCAACTTGATTTATAGCTCTGCACCACTCTGATGCTTCTTGGTACTAACTATGTCTACCTTATAAGGGTCTGTAAATAGCTCTTTTTTATATGCTTCAACAGCATAGCGACCTATCATTGCAGCATTGTCAGAGCAGTACGCTAACGGAGCAGTATGCATGGTTTTTCCAAACTCTTTACAGAGTTTTTCATAAGCCTCTCGTATGTATAGATTGGCTGAAGCTCCACCTACAATAGCAAAATCTTTGATTTTCTCTTGAGAAAACACTTTTTTACTTTTTTGCAGTAGATGAAGTTTTACAGCTTTTTGAAATGAAGCGGCTATATCGCACTTGTCTTGATGACTCATGCCTTCAGCTCCACCTAAACTTTCGATAGCCAAACGTACAGCATTTTTAAGCCCTGAGAGAGAAAAGGCAATCAGTTTAGAGTTACGCAGTGGCACAGGAAACCCAAAACGCTCCTCATCACCTTCAAGAGCCAGTTGTTCTATAATTGGTCCACCAGGATAACCAAGGTTCATCATCTTAGCTGTCTTATCAAAACTCTCACCCACAGAGTCATCTATACTAGTAGCAAGTATGGTCATTTTCTCTAAACTCTCCACACGAATGATTTGTGTATGCCCTCCAGAAATAAGTAGCACTAGAAGAGGCAGTTTCTGCTCTTTCTCAATAAAGAGTGAATAGATATGACCCTTAAGATGATGAACTGCGAGAAGAGGGATATTTTTAGTTACAGCAATGGTTTTTGCCATCGCTATTCCCTCTAGTAGTGTAACACCAAGTCCAGGCTGGTTGGTTACTGCCACAGCTTTAAGTTGGTTAAGATAGGGTTTGGTCTCTTCTAAAATATTAGGCAAGTCTATGGCATGAAGCCGTGAAGCCAACTCAGGAACCACCCCACCATAACAGGCATGTTCCTTCTCTTGTGATATTTTTTTATGGAAAATTAGTCTGTTATCTTCTATTTTGGTTATTGCTATTGAGCTGTCGTCACAGCTTGATTCTATGCTTAGTATCATTTTTTACCTATTACTAAATCTTCTATAAGTTCCCACTTACCATGTCCACTATCAGCATTAATATGTCCTGCATTTTCAATTATATGTATTGGTATATTGTAATGTTTTGCTAGAGCTTTAGCTTCCTCTATCTCTATATAGGGGTCATTATCTGAAACTATCATTTCTATATTTTTGGCATAAAGTGAAGCAGGTTTTTCACAAGGAAAAAAGGTTTTGATGGTATCAACTTCAGTATTTAATGAGGGAGGGGAGACCATGAAGAGCCGTTCTATTTCAAGCATCTCTTCTTCTTGGCAGAGCCAAAACCAAAGAGTATTGGCTAAAGAGTGGCAAACTACGGTGTCGGGTTTAAAATCTTCTAGTATTTTTTTCACCTGTTTTACCCATCGGTTTTTGCTAGGGAAGTGGCAGTTGTCAAGTAGAGGAAATGAAACTGTTCCATAGTTTTTAGCTATCTCGGAAGCCAGTTCAGATTGCCAGTGGGGAAAATCGCTTCCTCCCCAGCCGTGTAAGATTAGGGTTTTATTCATTATTTTTCCTGTAGCGTGGTGTATTCCTGCCCACGAAAGATAGTCAATAAAAGTTCATCGTGGGCTAGAAAGCCCACGCTACGGTTATTGAACATATTGGCGTACCTCTTTATCTATCTCAATAATCTCTGCAATACTTTTAGCTTTAACATTCTCAAACTTCTTATACGCATCCAAAACCATTTTACTCATACCAAAAAAGTCACACTGCCCCTGTTCAAACTTAGTAATTGCCTCTTCGTTAGCAGCGTTAACGACCACGCCTAGATGAGGGTTCTGTAAGATATGCTCTTTAATCTCCCAAATAGGGTAACGCTCAGCCGTAATCGGTTCAAACTGAACACTGCCCATACCCATAAGGTCTACAGGAGGCAAAATAGGTTCAGTTACTTCTCCATGAACTGCAAAGGCGATTGGTAGTTTCATATCGACTCCTGCAAAGTGTGCTGTAGTTGAACCATCAACAAACTCTACTAAGGCATGAATAATAGATTTTCGCTCTATATACGCATCAATATTGGTGGTATTAAAGAGCCATTTGGCTTCAAGAAGTTCAAAAAGTTTATTGGTCATGGTGGCACTGTCGATGGTGATTTTATTTCCCATAGACCAGTTTGGATGGTTTAGAGCTTCAGCGAAAGTTGCATTGTGCATATCTTTTATATCCCAGTCTCTAAATGCTCCACCACTGGCTGTGATGTAGAGTTTAGAGTAGGGTCTCTGCTCATTCATAAGATACCATAGCCCAAAGTGTTCACTGTCGATGGGTACAATATTGCTAATATCTATAAACTCACCAGCCACAACTAAAGACTCTTTGTTTGCTAGAGCTATTTTACGACCAAGTTCTATGGCTTTAAGTGTAGGAGCCAGTCCAGCATAACCAACCAAGGCATTAACTACCGTTGGACTTGAAGTAAGCTCTAAAAGTTCTAAAATTCCTTCATCACCACAAAAGACTCTACTATGGTTGACTCTGTGTTTATTATCAGCATCAGCAATAGCCACATATTTAGGATTAAACTCAGCAATCTGTTGATTAAGAAGCTCTATACTTCGTCCTGCAACCAGTGCTTCTACTTTATAGTTATAACGCCTAGCAATCTCTAAGGTATTAACCCCAATTGACCCTGTTGAGCCTAAAAGTACAATTGAACTCATCAGTTAGATGGCTCTTAAAATAATCAACATAATAACCGAACCAAAAAGGTAACCATCTAATCTATCAAGTACACCACCATGTCCAGGAAGTAGGGTTCCACTATCTTTAACTCCTGCTTCACGTTTTAGGTAACTCTCAAAAAGGTCACCAAATACAGAAGCAATAGCTGTTGCTAAAGAGATAATGAGTGCCACAATAAAAGTATCTAAATCTATAGAGTAAGCAAAAAATGTTCCAGCAACGGTTGCCATCATTATCCCCCCAAAGACACCTTCTAGGGTTTTGTTAGGAGAACTCGGAGAGAATGGTGTCTTCCCTATACTTTTACCCACCAAAAATGCCCCAACATCAGCAAATACTACTATGAGAAGTAACCAAATCAACCACTCAATGCCATAGGTGGTATAGAGCATAAAGATAAAGAGAAATCCAACAGCAGGGTATAAAAATGGCAAAATCAGTTTCTTTTTAACATGCTCTTGGGTATAGGCAAGTTTCGCCCCAAAGAAGATTGCCATTAAGAAAAAGAGGTCATCAGGGTTTGGGTAGAAGTAGGCAATTATCCAAATAATTACAGCATAGATATAAGGAGATTTCTGTTTTACATCAAAAAGTTTAACAGCTTCATTGAAGCCTACAAGATAAAATGCCCCCAAATAGAGCCACATTAGTGTTTTGTCATCAATGTACCCTACGATTAAGGTAACAACTAAAAGGGCAATACCTGTTATCCATCGCTCTCTGTTTTCAGTAATAATTTTCATTTCATCTCCTTATTTTGTGTAGATTATAACAAGTTTTTGGTTATTCTCTTATTTCCACTCCCTCTTTCCTTACTCGAACCGTTTGATATTTATCATACTCCACATTTGAACCCTCCTGTATCTTGACAAATCGTCGTTTACAGTAGTCTACTTCATAGTCCCCAGCCTGAGTCAAAGAAAAGTCCACACAGAGTTTGGCAGCTTTTTCTATAACGGCATTAGGCAGGTTTTGTTTATCCGTTTTGATGATAAGATGTGAAGAGGGAATATCTCGAATATGCATCCACAAATCATTCGATTTTGCCAGTTTAAGTAGGGCTTGGTTCTCTTTACTGTTTCGACCAATCAAAATCTTATAGTCATCTATCCAAAAGAGTTCACACTCTTTTATTTTCTCTTTTTTACGCTGAGACTTTGCCCGTTTAGGAACCAAGAGTTCTAACTCATGACTATCTTTTGCCTGTTCGATGGCATGGTACATATTGGTATAAAAAGCTATTTTGGTACTGAGGTTCTCTTTTTCTATGTGAATATTTTGAGCTTTGTTTCGTGTTCGTTTGGCTTGGTTAAAAAAGTATTCACTAATACGATTAGGAACAATATCTCTAGGTAGCTTAATGGTTATTTCATTGCCTTCAAAGTCATAAGTTTTGAGTTTGGTATCGTAGGGTTTTATCTGATAGAGGTTTGCTAAGATGATATTGGCATAATTTTGATACATTTTTTCATCAAGAGAGAGTCTTTCAGGATTAGGGAGCTTATCTAAAAGTTTTTGCATCTTTTCCTGTTTTTTAGCAACGCCTAAAAGCTTCTGTTTCTTTAACCCACCCACTCTTTTAGCCTCAAAGTCCAAATATTTTTGCGTTAGGTAGTTGTCAATATTGTCAATCTCTTGAGTCTGCTCCTGTCTATCAAAAGGAGGAATGGCTTTGAGTTCAATTCCAGGGCGAATTACTCGAAAAGAGCTATCTGCATCGATATGTTTCAACGCTTCTATAACAACCTCATTGTCATCAATCAGTATGGCATTGGTATGTCGACCTGTAAACTCAAACTGCAACACGATGCGTTTATCTTTATAGGAGCTTTTAGGGGCCAAGGTAAAACGGATAATCCTATCATTTTCAGGTACTTCCATATCAATTATTTTAGAAGCAGAAACCAGTGAATGCAACAATGTATCAAACGGAGCATTATAACTCTGAAGAGGTCGCTTTGAATCACTCTTATAGATAAAGCTCTCTCCTCTAGTCATATGAAAAAAGTAGCTATGCTCTTTATCAAAGTTTAGTTCTATGGTGTTGTTTTCGACTCTTCTTGCTTTTTTAATAAATTTAAATTGTTTCAGATGCTCTGTTATGGCTTTTAGTTCGTAGTGTTTCATAATGGAATTTTACCATAAATTTTTTTCGCTATAATTCCCACAATTATTATATATTGTAAGGATTAAAAGATGGCACAAACCATTACTGAAAAAATCTTCTCTGAACACGCTGGACGTGAAGTAAAAGCTGGAGAGATTGTTAGAGTTGATATCGATATGATTATTGGGAATGATATCACAACCCCTATCTCTATTCGTGCATTTGAGGAGAGTGGAGCGAAAACATTAGCACGACCAGATAACTTCTGTATTGTTATGGATCACTATATCCCTGCTAAAGATATCGCTTCTGCAAATCAAGCGAAGATTTCACGAGAGTTTGCTTATAAGCATGATATGAAGTACTTCTTTGATGAGAAAGATATGGGGATTGAACATGCTTTACTTCCTGAGAAAGGGTTGGTGATTCCTGGCGATGTAATCATTGGTGCTGACTCTCACACTTGTACGCATGGAGCATTGGGTGCATTCTCTACAGGTATGGGAAGTACTGATTTAGCCTTTGGTATGATAACTGGGGGAAACTGGTTTAAAGTACCAGAGACCATCAAAGTAGAGCTTACAGGCAGACCAGCAGAGCATATCTATGGAAAAGATATCATCTTAGAGCTTATTCGTATGATTGGTGTGGATGGTGCGTTATATAAAGCCATAGAGTTCACAGGTGAGGCTGTACAGTATCTTGATATGGCAGATAGATTCTCTATCTCTAATATGGTTATTGAAGCAGGGGCTAAAAATGGTATCTTTGCTGTTGATGAGGTAACTGAGGCGTATCTTGAAGAGCGAAAAGAGGCAAATGGTGGACTTAGAGCTGAACCAAAAGTTCACTACTCAGACGCTGATGCTGAGTATTGTCAAACATTGACCATTGATACTTCAGCTCTTTCACCAGTTATCGCTTACCCATTCTTGCCATCAAATGGTAAGTCAGTTGAACAAGCTGTAGCAGATGATTTAAAAATCGACCAAGTGATGATAGGCTCATGTACCAATGGACGAATTGAAGATCTTAGAGTAGCTGCCGAGATTGTAAAAGGTAAAAGAGTAGCTAGACATACACGTATGATTGTAACCCCTGGAACCCAGAAGATTTTACTTCAAGCTCAAAAAGAGGGATTGATGGAGATTTTAATTAATGCAGGTGCGGTGGTCTCTAATCCTACTTGTGGGGCTTGTTTAGGTGGATATATGGGAATTTTAGGTGATGGTGAGCGATGTGTCGCAACCACTAACCGTAACTTTGTAGGACGAATGGGAGCTAGAACTTCTGAAATTTATCTTGCCAATTCAGCAGTAGCAGCAGCTTCGGCTATTGCTGGGAAAATTGTTGACCCTAGAGCATAACTGTACATAGATAGAAGGTAAGTACACCTTCTATTTGTATAGGTTTTTGTACTAAATACTAACTAAAATGTGTGATTATGTATCACATTTTAGACTCTTCTAAATATTTTACAATATAAATAAACTTTTTCTGTATATATCCTAACAAAACATATTTTTTACTTAAAGGGACAATGACACAGATTTTTTGATGCCTTTA
>JAHZJZ010000071.1 GCA_022600655.1 Campylobacterota bacterium
AAAACAAATATAAAAAAATAGAAAGAGTTGGTTATAATTCAAATTGAGCTTGCAAGTCTTAAATTAATTTAAAGGATAGAAAGTGAGAAAAGTATTTTTAATTTTTACATCTCTTATAATGGCAACGATACTTAATGCTTCAACTTCAGAAGATTGGTGGATATATGAAAATTATTCTTATGAGGCAAGTATTACCCAACATGAAGGTTATGTAGAATTAAACGGTAATGGTTTAGAAGATGGATTTGCATTGGGTGACTGGGAAAATAAACCTAATGCATGGAATAATACAAGTAAGACACAAATTACTTGGCGTATGAAGTATAACGAACCCTTTAAAATTTATATTAGGGTTATGACAAAGCATGGTCCTAAATATCTATTTTATACAGCAGATGATAATAGTTATGGAAGTGAAAATGGTGAAGGTATTGGTCACTATATTCATCATGGTCTAGGTAGTAATGCTGTAGATGGAACTTGGAACACCTATACCCGTGATTTAGAAGCTGATATTAAAAAGTTTGACTCTATGAATGAACTACTAGCTGTAAATGCTTTTTTGGTTCGAGGAAGTGGATCAATAGATATTATGCCATTAAAGGTATTGCAACGTCATTTCAACAATCATACCTACTACACATATAATGGTGAAAAAAACTGGACTGAAACAGAAAATTTTTGTAGAGAAAAAGGTTTAGGAGTTCTTACCATAACATCTCAAGAAGAGAATGATTTTATAGCTAAGTGGATACAAAACTTGCCAAGTCAAGCCTATTGGCTCGCTGGAACCGATGAAGGGGATGAGGGAACTTGGCAATGGCTAAACAATGAAACGTGGAATTATGAAAATTGGGCTGATAACGAGCCTAATAACAGTGGTAGCCGAGAAAATCAATTAGAAATTTTTGCTCACTCTAATAATAATCAATGGAACGATGTTCCCACTATAGAATACAATGGGATTATTTGTGAAACACTTGTAGCACCTGCAAATACATCTCCACTCAATATTGGACAATACTCAACAATGGCATATGATATTCTGGTATCTAATGATGGTAAAACTGCATATGTTGCAACTGGTGAAGAGGGGATTAAAATATTGGATATCACTAGTCCATACGAACCAAGACTATCTAGAAAATCTCAAAACTATCCAATATATAATATCGATATATCAAGAGATAATAGTAAACTATTTGGATTAGGGAAGAATGGTTTAAAAATTTTTAATATTATTTCTCCACAATTAGTTTTACTTGGGGAATATCCTATGTCTCATGAAGATATTCACTTTACTTGGGATATTCTTTTATCAAATGATAGTAGTAAAGCTTTTATACTAGTTGGAGATAACCTAGATATAATCGATGTCAGAAATCCATATAAACCAACTTTAATTAAACGTTATCCAGTAGGCTTAAGTCCCAATATGACTTTATCCAATGATAGTAGTAAACTTTTTGTAGCTTCTGATGAGAATGGCTTCAAAATTATTGATGTTAGTAATCCTTTAGAAGCATCCTTAATTTCAACATATTTGGGAGATGGATTTAAATTTACATGGGACATACAACTATTAAAAGATAATTATGAAGCTGTAATAGCAAATTATGGTAGTTTAGAAAATATCAATATTCAAAATTTTGAAGATATAAAAAAATTAGGTGAATATAGGAGTGATAGTGGACCACATAAGGTCATTTTATCAAAAGACAATACTAAAGCTTTTTTCGTGAATGAATATAATGGTTTGGAAGTTCTTGATATTAGTGACCTTGCCCATCCTGTGAAGATAGCAGAGTTTTCTGATGGTGGGGGGATTAATAGTATCGCTCTTTCACCTGATGAAACAAAAGCTTACTTAGCTACTCGTGACAATGGTGTTCAAGTAATTGATTTATATTTTGATTTGGGAGATTATTAATTAGTCCAGATAGATACCATAGCTATCCTGCTATGGTATCCTTATTACTAGTTAGTTATTATTTATTTTAGACACCATCACAACATCGGTATATTGTCCATTATGTACTCTAGCTTGTCTTAATATCCCCTCTTCTTCAAAACCAGCTTTTTTAAACATCGCACGGCTTCCTTGATTGGTCGTTAAAATGGTGGCTTGTACCCTTTTAATCATGAGCCAATTAAAAAGATACTCCGTTGCAGAGACAATGGTATCGGTTCCATAGCCTTTACCCCAATATCTTTTAGAGAGAGTAATCCCTAACTCTACATTTCTATCTTTCCAATCTAAATAGATTTTAAGTGTTCCGATAATGGCATTGGTCTCTTTTTCTACAATGGTTTTCATAAGCACGGTATCACTCTCAAAATATCCTGTATAAATTTTTTTAAACTTTTCATAGGACATCGAAAAAGGATGCCCTTCCCAAAAAATAATTTCTGCTTCATTTTTCATCTGCCAAAGTTCATGAAAATCTTCTGTTTCAAGTGCTCTAATTACTATATTTTTTCCATCTATCATAACTCTTTTCCTTTTAAAAATTCTATTATATCATTAGAGATGTTGTCTAAATAACTTTTGTCAATATCTTCATTAACCCAAAAGTTAATAATATTTCTACCTACCCAATCACTTACTGGCGTATTAACCCTATTCTCTTCAAAAAGTACATCAACCGAGTGTTGCCATGAACTTACTTTATATTTTTTACTTAAAAGATAGGCAAACAGTTCATCTCTATACTTTTCAACAAAAAGATTAAATCGCCAATAAGCTGACCCATTTTTAGGCTCTAATATCTTAATACTATTCAGCTTAGCTGCTTTAAATTTATGGTTCAAGTAGCGTGCATTTTCTTGGCGTGTGTCCAAGAGTGTCTCTAAGTTTTCTATGGCTTTTTCTAGTGGTTCTAAATATGCTGAATCAAATTTATAGAGATAATGCTTCTTATTCTTCAGACAAAGAGCCTTAAACTCTTGATGGTATTTATTGAGTGACGCTCCATAATCAATATTGTATAAACGCGTATGCTCTCGACCAATGGTACCCACCGTGGTAGCATTTAATGGGTCAAACATCTCTAAATCTTCTAGATGAATTAAAATACGATTATATAACTCTTGATTATCGGTTAAAATAGCACCCCCATGTCCAATATCCAACATTTTTCCTGCACCAAAACTCAAAATAGAGATATCTCCAAAAGAGCCTAAGGGCTGTTCCTTATACTGCATACCTTGAGCAATGGCTACATCTTCTATAAAAAAAATATTATTTTCTTTACAATACTGCTCTGTTTCTTCTATCTTGTAGATATTTCCATATGAGTGCACAGCAATTAATGTATCAATGCTATACTCTTTTAAAAGCTCAGTATCTAATCCTAAGGTCTCTTTTTCTATATCAATAAAAACAGGGCTGTTATTTGAAAAATAGATAGGTAACACAACATTCATGCACACATTATTGGGTAAAGCAACTTTTTGATTACTAAGATTTTGAGCCAATAAGCTCAGATAAATGGCTGTCGTTCCATTCCCTACCAATTTACAGTAGGCTTTACCATGAAGCAGCGCCAATTTTTTTTCTATATCTTCTACAGTAGTCATTATCCTTACCTTAGAGTTGAACTTGATAATAAGGGGTGATGGAACCACCAAAATCTAATTTATAGGCACCTCTTTGAGGACTGTTAATTCCCTCCATATCTATGGTTGAAATACCATAGTTATGATTTAAATCTTTAATGGCTTTCCAGATGCAATAGGTGGCATCATATCGTTGCATCACATCAGCATCACCCGAACCAAAAATGTACGTACCTACATTTTTAAAGATTCCAAATATAACAATATAGGAAGTTTGATTTTCACTGTTCTCAACAGCATATTTTTTGAGTAAATCCTTTTGAGAAGTGCTATCAATTAGTGTTGCCATTCTTGATAAATATGCTTCATCGACTTGCTTATCTTGACTTAAAAGCGTTTTCTTATAAAAAGCAATAAACTCTTTGGTATCAACCTCTTCACTTATAAATGTTAAGCCATTCTCCTGAGCTTTAACGATATCAGTTTGTCTTCTATTGTCCAGTGCTTGGTATACCAAACTATTTTCTATATCTTTTTTATAAAACAAATCATGAATATCTATAAAACTGGTATATCTAATATTAATTTTAAATTTCTCTTCCATATTATCACTGTGATAGTTGTGCCATAAAAATGGTCGCATATCTTCAAAATTTGGACTCAATTGGAAAGTCATTTTTTTATATTTTGCATCTAAAAACTTTATAATCTCTTCTGCAATGTCATAACGTTCAGTCTTTTGTCGAGTCTCTTTTTGCTTGTCATTCAGTGCAAACATAATTCCATTATAAATGATTAAATCATCAAAAATTATTTCACTATCATCTTTATTGACCAAAAAAGAAAAACCTGCACGAACTTCATTACCTTTTTTCACAAAATAGAATTTATAGTCTAGCCCTATGCTATTTAAATACTCATATAATGAGAATACTGTCCCTTCAGGGGAGTTAAATACTAACTTATTCCACTCTTCAATATTATCTTTAACCTCTACAATTTTAAACTTACTCATCAACCCGACCTTTATAATAAAATTTTTATAAAAAAACTATAATAGTATAGCAAAAACAAGATAAATAAACATTTTAAAGCAATATTTCACATATTTTTAACTACAATTTAAGAGAAAAATTTTATATAAAGATGATAAAAAATGAATATTGGTCAAAACATTTACAAACTCTGCAAAGAACTCTTTCCCATTAATAGAAGCTTAACAGGAGATGGAGTCAGAGAAACGCTAAGCATCTTAAAACGAGAAATACCCGACTTAAGCATTTTGGAAGTACCCACGGGTACACAATGTTTTGATTGGACAGTTCCTAAAGAGTGGAACTGTAAAGAGGCCTACATTATTGACCCAGAGGGTAATAAAATATGTGATTTTAGTCAAAATAATCTTCATCTACTCGGATACTCAACACCCATTGATACGACGTTAACATTAGATGAGTTACAAAAGCATCTATACTCACTGCCTGAACTTCCAGAAGCCATTCCGTACATGACCTCTTACTATAAGAAACGATGGGGATTTTGTATTTCACATAAAGAGAGAGAAAAACTTAAAGAGGGACAATATAGAATCTATATTAATAGTACACTTGAAAATGGACATTTGACTTATGGTGAACTTCTTATTAAAGGAGAGTCCGAACAAGAAGTCTTTTTTTCAACGTATGTCTGTCACCCTTCTATGGGGAATAACGAACTCTCTGGACCAACAGTGGCAACTTATCTAGGCAAATATATTCAATCTTTACAAAATCGTAAATACAGCTACCGAATTATATTTATACCAGAGACCATAGGGTCTATTATGTATCTTAGTAAACATCTCAAAGAGATGAAAGAAACTACGATTGCAGGATTTAATCTAACCTGTGTAGGAGATAACAATGCTTACTCATACCTACCATCAAGAGATGGTAATACACTAGCAGATAAAGTTGCTCTTCATGTACTCAATCATAGTGAACCCCAATTCAAAAAGTACACTTTTTTAGATAGAGGAAGCGATGAGAGACAATATTGTTCTCCTGGTGTTGATTTACCTCTATGTTCTGTCATGCGAAGTAAGTTTATGGAGTACCCTGAGTATCATACCTCATTAGACAATTTAAATTATATCTCAGCAGCAGGATTAGAAGGTGCGTATAGCATTCATAGCAAAATCATTGATGCCTTAGAAAAAAATCACACATATACCTCTACCACACTCTGTGAACCTCAATTGGGTAAACGAGGTCTCTACCCTACACTAAGTGAAGGTACAAAAACCCGAGAGATAGTCAAAAATATGATGAATTTTCTAGCTTACTGTGATGGGAGTCACGACTTAATTGATATCGCCAATATTATTCATGTACCTGTTTGGGAACTTTATGAGATTATTGAGGACTTTAAACAACATACTTTAATACAATAAAAATATTTGAGCAAAATACTTTATGGTATTTTTTATGCTATAATGTTTAAAAATATTTTCGAAAGTTGTACTATGTATAATAAGTCTATCACTTTTCCCCTTTTAAGTCTAATTTTACTACTTTTTACTGCATGCAAAGATAGTAATAGCCCCTGTATTTCAACTCAACTTGAAGAAAAACAAATTGGTGCTTGGGTACAAACGCATAATAAAACAGAATCAGAAATTATAAAAGTCAACCCCTGTTATATTAAAGAGAACTCCCTACATAGTTTGAAAGAATATTTTGGGTTTAAACCCAAAACACTTGCAGAAGAAAATACCATAAGAAATCAATTACAAGCTGATACTAACTATACCGTTGCAACGTACTATATTGATGCCCAAAATGGAAGTGATGATAACAGTGGTACAAGTAAAGATAATGCTTGGAATACCATTAGACATATGCAGAGCCAAAAAATTCCTAAAAAAAGTACTATTTTATTAAAGAGAGGACAAACTCACTGGATAGAAGACTCCTCTGACTCTATTAAGTTTACAGGGAACAATGGCTATATTCTTGTTTCTGCCTATGGTGAAGGAGAGATGCCTATTATTGAACCTAAGAAAAATAGAGATGATATTATATGGACAAATAATAATGATGGAACTTGGTCAACAACAGTCAATATGCTTATTAGCAGAATGTGGATAAATAATAAAGAAGTTTATAAATCAATCCCTGAAGAAAACGAAAAAATTGATAAATTTTATCCTTGGGAAATCATAAAAACAGAGACAGAATCAAAAATAAACCTCTTAAGTTCAATCAACCCTAACAACCAAAAAGTTGAATTTTATCAACGAGAAAATTCTATACTTATTAATAAAAATGGAC
>JAHZJZ010000072.1 GCA_022600655.1 Campylobacterota bacterium
ACTGAGACTCGAAGAGAGTTATGACAACATTTATAAACTTGGTGTTTTTAGTAAAATACAACTAGAAGCTGAACTCAACAAGAGTAAAAATGGTATCACCCCTATTTATATTAATCTAGAAGAGGGAAAGACCAAAGAGGTTATTTCACAACTAGGTTACGACACTGAAGAGGGAGCTAGAGGAGGTGTGGACTATGTTGACCATAACTTCTTTGGAAACCTACGTGAATTTAGAGCAGGAGCCAAACTCTCTACGCGTGGATATAGAGCTTATACAGGATTTTACGACCCAAAAATCGTTTTCCCAATCATTGGGAAACTAAGCTTTCGTAATGAACTAAGCTATCACAACTGGGAGTATGATGGCTATGATGAAGCCCTACTGGTTGAACGAGTCACTTTCGGAAGAGAACTATTTCGTCTTGACCACTTCTTTGGATTTCAAATAGAGAATAACAAAATCACCTCAGATAATGGACTGCTTTTAAGTGGAACCTACCTGATTAACTCACTCTTCTACCGACTGGTCATTGATGAACGTGATGATATTATGGATGCTAAAAATGGTTACTACCTCTCTTTTTATGCAGAGAAAGCGATGAAACAGTTAAGCTCAGATATAGACTATCTTAAACTGTTAGGGGAGGCTAGATACATTAAACAGTACGACCCGATGGTCTTTGCCTTTAAAATCAAAGTAGGTACACTTGACCAAGAGACCCCTATTTTCAAACATTTCTATGCAGGTGGAGCCATGAGTAACCGTGGGTTTGAGTATCGTGATGTAGGGCCTCACTCTGATGGTGACCCTATTGGTGGAGTAGGACTCATTGACACCTCACTAGAGGCACGTTATTATCTTAGTGAAAACTTTGCTGTAGTGAGCTTTATAGATGCCTCTACCATCTCTGAGGAAGTTGAAAAATTTAGTGATGAGTGGTATAGAAGTTATGGGTTTGGAATGCGTTACTTAAGTGTTATAGGACCGCTAAGAGTAGATATAGGATTCCAAGAAGATGCTAACTTTGCACTACACTTAGGAATTGGGCAGGTGTTCTAATGTTAAAAAAACTCTTTTATATTCCCTATACGCTCATTCGTTGGCTCATTCTCATAACCATACTGCTTTCATTACTCCTACTGCTTATTGTAGAGCATCCCTCTTTTGCTTTAAATTTAGTAAAAGGTTCGCTAGAAGAACAGAACATCTCTTATGAGAGTATTGAGGGGGGTCTACTCTCTGGATTTACCCTAAAAAATGTCAACTATCAAGACCAACTAAAAGCCAGTGAAGTAGGCTTAAAAGTTGACCTAGAGCAACTTCGCAATCGTGTTCTATATATCAATGAGATTACGTTAACAGGGGTAGAGGTAAAACAAGAGTTTTTAGCTTCATTGGTAGATAGTAATAGTAGTGATGAGAATAAGAGCGAAAGCAATACCACACTTCCTTTTGACAGCATTGTTTTAGAACATGCAGATATCGATTTAAATAATATTGTCTATGAAAACTATGACATTAAAAAAGCAAAATTGGAAGTGAGAAATTTAAGCTCAGACATGAAGAAGCAACACAAAGGAGATGTAAAGCTACTTCTTGAGAGCAATGTTACCCATCTAGACTTTAATGCTTCCATAAACAATGAAAAACTAAAAATGATTGCTACTGTTGTCCCAAATCGTAACTTCATAAACCCCTTAATTAGTGAGCAGAATATTACGCTAACTTCAAACCCCCATTTACTTCTCAAAGCTGATGGTAATATGCAAGAGATATTAAACTATCATCTCACAGCCAATCACCTAGAAATTAAACAAAATGAACACCGTATCAAAGGTGAAAAACTACTGCTCTTTGGTAACTACAACATGGCAAAAAGTAATTTAGAAGCCACACTTGACACCAAACTAGATGGTAGCATGGCATACCTCAAGGCTAATGCTCATACTAAACTCAATTTAGATGACCTAAACAATACCCTAAACTATAAACTAGAGACCACTATCAACCCTAAAGCCCAGTTTCTCTCTGCACTGTTGAGTGAACAAAATATTTCTCTACAAGCGTCACCCAACATTCACCTAAAAAGCTCTGGTTCACTAAACAAACTAACCTACCACCTCACAGCGACACAACTAAAACTCAAACAAAATGAGTATCAAGTTCATAAGGGGAAAATAGAGTTACAAGGTGACTACAGTGTTCTAGAACAGGACTTAAAAGCCAAACTCACCTCTGCTATAGATACCAATATGGCAAACTTAGACTTACAAGCTGATACCAAGCTCAACCTTACTGATATTAACAATACATTGGTTTTTGATATACAGAGCAATATAGCAGGTAAAAAAGATTTTGCAGGGGCAAAACTCTCTGAACAGAACATCACCCTAATCACCCTACCTCAGATGAATATCAACGCCAAAGGTACACTTAAAGAGGCTATCTTTGACACAAATATCAGAGGGTTTAAAGCCAAACAGAACGATATAAATATTGAACTACAGTCACTGCTGCTCAAAGGGAAAACCAATGCATTAAAAGGTGATACAGACCTTGAACTCTCTAGTGACTTTGACTCTTCTGCTGGGTCTGGACATCTTGATACCTTAGCCACACTCAATTTCAACCAACTTGAAGAGACATTAACCTTTGATGCCAAAAGCAATATCGATGCCAATGCTGTGTTTATTAACCCCTTTATCAAAAAAGAAGGAATCACGGTTAAGGGTTCACCAAAGCTACTCTTGGAAGCCAAGGGAAATTTACAAAACATCACAGCCAAACTAAATGCCAACGCTCAAGTACTCAAGGACAATAACCTATCAAAAATAACCCTTCAAAGTACGCCTATTAATCTAAATCTTAAAGATCATACGGTTGAAGGGAGTATCAAACTAGCTAGTGATTCAAAAAATATGGGCTTAAATCTTCAAAGTAACTTCAAAGGAGACTATACCAACCCTCAAGCTCTACAAACCGACACCAAGCTTAATCTCAAAAACTTTAATGCCTTTGGTCTAAACCTTGACCCAATAGCCCCACTAAAGCTTCTTATTCAAAATGGTGCTAATGGAGCCATAGTAAAAATCGATTCTGAACGTATCAAACTTAATGCTAAAACAGCTGACCATGACCACTTTAGCTTTGATATTAAAACAAGAAACCTCTATCTTTATAAAATGATGGAACTTCCACCAGAACTTGACCACAAATTTGTTAAACTTGATTTAGCAGGAACAGCCATACTCTCCAAAGAGTTTTTTGATATCAAGGGAGACATTCACTCCAATAAAAAGTTTAAAGCCCATATTAATGCCAAAAACAATACTTCAGGAATCGATGCTCTCATAAAAACTCAGTACCTTATCGCCTCCCTTCAAGGGAATTTAAAAACTAAAAATCTAAAAGCTGAAATACAATCAGGTTCACTGAAAAAACTACAAAAAGAGTTGAATGC
>JAHZJZ010000002.1 GCA_022600655.1 Campylobacterota bacterium
AGCCATTACCAGTAGCTTAGGCTTTTTTGGGTGGGAGATTACGGTTATCTCTTCTAATTTTATTGCATTGCAGCTGATTATTACTATCTCCATTGTGTTGCACCTGATTGTGCGTTATAATGAACTGCTTTCACTCTATCCTAGGGCTTCTAGCCATCGGCTTATTCTCTATACTGTTTTGACCAAAATTACGCCGACATTTTTTGCGATTATCACCACCATTGCAGGGTTTAGCTCACTGATTGTTTCTAATATCAAGCCTGTCATTAACTTAGGGTGGATGATGAGTGCAGGGATTGCATTTTCGTTTATTATTGCGTATATTGTCTTTCCCACCGTTCTGCTTCTGCTAGGTAAACTCAAAGCTACTCCAAAGCAAAAGAGAAAAAGAGATTTCTCATTTACCCAGCAGTGTGCTACTATTGTTCAGTATGATAGACGAGCGATTTTGGTGGTTACTGCTCTTTTGGTTCTGTTTAGTTTGACAGGAGCTTCTAAACTGATTGTTGAAAATAGCTTTATTAACTACTTTAAAGAGGATACTGAAATCCATAAAGGGATGAGTGTTGTAGACACAGAGTTAGGAGGAACAACCCCACTGGATATTGTGGTCACTTTTAAAGAGGAGCCAAAAGAGACAAGCACAGCAGATGAAGAGTTTGATGAGTTTGAAGATGAGTTTAGCAGTGAAGAGAACCAAGAGCAGTACTGGTTTACCAAAGAGAAAATGGATAAGATTTTAGAGATTCATAACTACCTAGATAGCATTGATGAGGTAGGAAATACACAATCGTTAGCGACCATTTTAAAACTAGGAAAACAGCTTAATGAGGGGAAAGAGTTAGATGGATTTTCACTGGCACTGCTCTATAATCATCTCCCTCAAAAGTACCGAGACTTTATCTTAACGCCGTATCTTAATATTGAAAAAAACCAAGTACGTTTTGCCACAAGGGTGGTAGACTCAAATGATAAACTACGAAGAGAACAACTGCTCACCCAAATTGAAGATGATTTGGCGACCATAGTTGACCCTAAAGTAGCCGAGTTTCGACTAAGTAATCTTATGGTACTCTATAACAATATGTTGCAGTCGCTTTTTGATTCGCAAATCAAGACACTTGGCTTTGTTTTGTTGATTATTACGATAATGTTTTTGATTCTCTTCCGTTCGATTAAAATTGCACTAATCGCTTTAGTGGTTAACTTGGTTCCAATAGGGATTATCTTTGGTTTTATGGGCTGGTTTGGGATACCATTGGATATTATGACCATAACCATCGCTGCGATTGCCATAGGAATAGGGGTGGATGATACCATTCACTATATTCACCGTTTTATAGAGGAGTATGAGAAAGAGGGTGACTACCTCAAAGCTGTGACCAAAAGTGACAATTCTATAGGGTATGCGATGTACTACACCTCCATAACCATTATGATAGGTTTTTCGATTTTGGTACTCTCTAACCTCTTGCCAACCATCTACTTTGGAGTATTGACAATGATAGTTATGTTAACAGCATTGATTGCTGATATTCTGCTTTTGCCAAAACTCTTTGTTATTTTTAAACCATTAAGGAAAAGATTATGAAAAAATTGATTCATTTGTTACTTATTACTTCAGCATTTTTATGGGCAGGTGAAAAGCTACCTAACGATGTGAAGCAGATAATACCTAAAGGGTATACCGTACTGAACTTCACTAAAGGTAATCTCAATCGAGATAAAATCGATGATGCTATTTTAATTTTAAAACGTGAAGATGAAAATCCAGAGAACTACAGTGAAGCATCTCCTAAACGTCCTCTCTATATTTTAGTAGGCAAGGGTGACAATCGATATACCTTGGTTGCTGAAAATAATAACAGTGTCCTTGGTATTTTTGATGGTGGGGTTTTTGGTGACCCTTTTGAAGGGGTAACGATTAAAAATGGATACTTCTCTGTAGAACACTATGGTGGAAGTTCATGGCGATGGACACAGATTGTAACTTTTAAATATAATGCTAAGAAAAAATCATGGTTCTTACATAAAGATGGAGGAGATAGCTTTCACTCTGCTAAACCTGATGAGGTCGAAACAAAAGTGTTAACGGTTAAAGATTTTGGAGTGGTTAAATTTGAGGATTATAATATTTTTAAGTAGGGTTATCAAAACGATAACCCATACCTAAAGTAGTAACTATCACCAAGCCCATTAAATATATCTCCACGATAGAGCAATGCTCCCACAGAGAATGTATTATAATCATCCAGTGTATAGGTTAAATTAGAGGAGAGAAAATGGGCATGGTTCTCATTTAAACTACTAATATAGCTCAAAGAGCCATCTAAAAAGATATTAAAACTTTTAGAGAGTCCTAAAGCTGTATAGAGGTTTGAGTTGACCATATTGGAGATAATATCACTCTGCTGATTTGCTAACAGTTTATTATAGGAAAAAGTATCAGAGCTATAGAGCATCTCTCCTACGAGAGTTACCCCATTTTTAAACCCATAGTCAGCACCCACTATCATCTGTGTAAACTCTGTAGTTTTCATATTTTTAAACTCATGTTTGATATACGCACCTTCGGAGCGAACTTCTACTCCTGTATCACCGAGATTCCCCTCTACCTCATACCCTACCATTGTGGTATCATCAGAACTTATAATATTCAAAGCCACATCAGCAACTTCTAAAAAAGTTTTATAACGCAGAGCTGATTTAAAGCTATTATCTTCTTTTTGAGAACTGACCACCATTATTTGTGACATATCATCCAAGTGTCGTGTATACGACAGAGCAGCCACACCAAAGGTCTCATCGGGTTCTAAAGCATAAGAATTTTTAGGGTTAAATATATTGGTTGGTGTCCAGATGCGTCCTACTCCCATAGCGATATTTTGCACTCCGATTACAACACGGTTCTTTTCATCTTCATACCCTCCATAGAGTCGGTAGAGTTTGGCATAACTTGCCCCATTGCCATAGTTTTTAAAATCGGTTTGTGTTCTAAATGGCGTGTCTGATTGTTGTGCTTTTAGGAAGTTAAAAGTGCTTGAGTCGATATACTCTTTTCCATAGTAGTTCACCCCATCACCTATAAAAGTAGCAAAAAAGTTCTCATGACTGTAGTTGCTTTGTAGCCGTAAACGGTTATAGTTATAGAGGGTATCATCTTGTGAAATGCTAAAGTTGCTGTTTTCTATTCGTGTATCAAACTCAGCAAAAAGTACCAAAGGAAAAAACAGAAGAACAATAATTCCTGTAGGGACAACCCCCTGTGGTTGTCCGAAATATTTAATCAACCAATTTCCCATCGTTCAACCTTATTATCCGTCGTACACTCTGGTGTACCAACTCATCATGAGAAGCAAATATAATACTCATTCCCTCTTTCTCATTAAGCTCTCGCATCATATTTATAAGCTTATGAG
>JAHZJZ010000073.1 GCA_022600655.1 Campylobacterota bacterium
TGAGTATGATGAGATAGCCAAAACCGAACTTCTGCAACTACAGATGGAGAAAAAGCGACTGCAAACACAGCTTGAGAACTTTCAACGAAAACTACAAAGCTCTAAACAACAGCTACTTCAACTAAGTCATTCAGGAGATAACACCTCTTTTTCATGTCATGATATCTACCCCATAAGACAAGAACTTACCCTTAATGAAAATAGTTTTAGCCTCTCTAAACAAGCCCATAACAAACGTATAGAGAGTACCCAAGCAGGACTCAAACGGCACAGTAAAACGTTAGACTCCATAGAACTCTCTATGGGTTACGAAAATGAGTTAGAGATGGACATCTATAGCGTTGGTATCGCTATTCCTCTAAATTTTACAAGCAATCAGAACGAACAGAAACGCGTAGCCCTTATGCACCAAAGCTCTGCATTGAACTTACAAAATCAACAAAATATGGAAAACAAAAGCTATAAAACCCAAAAGCTACAGTCACAACTCACACGCCTTTTTCATACCATAGCATCACAAGAGCAGAACATCAACCACTATCAAAACCAACTCCTACCACTGATGAAAAAGAGTTACGACTATGCCCAAAGCTCAGTCATAGAGTATCTGCTCAACCAGCAACGACTCAGCACCTTACAGCAAGAGCTACTGAACTATAAAAAAGAGTACTACCAGAGTCTATTTGAACTCTATACCCTAAGTGAAACCGAGGAGAAACTATGAGAATAGCCCTACTAATTTTTTTAACACTACAACTTCAAGCAACAACCATTGAGCTAACAGCAGAACAAGAGAAAGATTGGCAGATAGAGACACAAACACCTCAAAGCTCAGAAGTAGTGAGACTAGGAGAGTTTATAGCACAGGTAACTACTCCACCTCAATACCTCTACTCTATTACCTTACCTTTTGAAGCACAGGTTCAAAAACTGCATGTCGCACCCTATGAGCAGGTAGAAAAAGAGCAACTTTTAGCTGAAGTAACAGGTAAAACATGGATTGAGACACAACAACAGTTTATTGCTGATGCGATTGAACTTAAACACTATGAGCAGGTGGCTAAACGTAAAAATCTCTTATGCCGTGAGGAGATTATTCCTAAAAAAGAGTGTGTAGCCTCCAATGCCAAATTAACAACTTATAAAAGCAAACTCTCTGCTTCTAAAACACTACTTTTTAGTTATGGAGCGACCCCAACCATGGTCAAAAAACTCTATGAGAGTTTAACCATAAACCCCACATTGACCATCCATAGCCCAACCAATGGAAAACTACTTAAACTAAATGTCCGTGTAGGAAAAAGCACCACAGCTAGTGAAGCTCTATTTATTATCCAAAGAGAGGGGGAGTTATGGCTAGAGTGTGAACTGCCAGTGACTAAAGCAACCCACTTAAGCAGAGGACAAAAGGTTAACATAGCTTTTGCTAACCAAACATTTGAATCTGAACTTCTACTCCACGCTCCTACCATTAACCCTGAAAATCAAACGCAAAAAGTACGTTTTTCATTACCACAAGAGAAAACACTTCTCTCAGGTTTACGAGATACAGCGACCATAAGTATTGAAAACAAAATTCTTAAAGTAGCTAAAAAATCAGTCATCAGTCTTGATGGTAAAAACACTGTCTTTTTAAAAACAGCTAAAGGGTATGAAGTTTTAGCTATAGAAATTATAGGCGAAGAGGGTTCAAACTATTACTTAAAAGATATGCCTCAACTCCACAACCCTATCGCAACCACTTCAGTGTTAATTCTCAAAAGCTTAATGGAGGGCGAAGATGAATAACCTCATACACTTTGCCCTCTCTCAACGAATTTTTATAATTTTGTTGGCATTGGTCATTTTAGGTTTGGGGGTTAAATCTTACAAAGAACTACCCATTGATGCTTTTCCTGATATTTCGCCGACACAGGTTAAATTGATTCTAAAATCTAAGGGGATGACCCCTTCTGAAATGGAGTCACGTATTACCATGCCCATAGAGATGGGGATGGTAGGGATTCCTGGTGAGACCATGATGCGTTCGGTCTCTAAGTATGGTATTTGTGATATTAGCATCGATTTTGAAGAGGGAACCGACATCTACTGGGCAAGACAGCAAGTGAGTGAGCGATTTGCCGACATTAAAGAAGAGCTACCAGCCAATATTGAGGGTGGATTAGCCCCTATCTCTACGCCACTAAGTGAGATTTTGATGTTTACCATCGAGTCTGAGACTCTAAGCTTAACCGAAAAGCGAAGCTTATTGGACTGGATTATCTCTCCAAAAATTCGAGCCATATCAGGGGTAGCCGAGGTAAATGCTTTGGGTGGTAAGGTGAAGACCTATGAGGTGGTTCCTAACCTTTCTGCCATGAGAGCCTTGGGTGTGGAGTTACACGATATTTTTGATACCTTAGAGTCCAACAACCAAAATGCAGGAGCAGGACGCGTTACACAAGGGGTTGAGGCGATTTTGGTACGAAGCATTGGAAAGCTTAGCTCTTTAGAGGACATCGCCTCACTACCTGTGGCACAAAAAGAAAACCGAGTCATTACCATTGGTGATGTGGCAAAAGTACAGATAGGACACATCAGCCGAATAGGATTTGTGACCAAAAATGGAGAAGCCGAAGCTGTTCAGGGGCTAA
>JAHZJZ010000074.1 GCA_022600655.1 Campylobacterota bacterium
AAGATGGTTCCTGAGTTTCCTACTTTCCCTTCTACTTCTAAATCTATATCATCAGCTGAGATAACGGCTCCACTAACTGAACGCTCTTGAGTTCTCTGCGTAAAGTAGACTTTTGGAACCAATACTTTCTCACCATCTACATACTCTTCTACTAACCAAACGATATCTTCTTTTAGGTTTTCTAGTTGTGATGCTGTTGGAGCGGTTCCTATTTGCAGGTTTAGCTCTTTGGCTACATTAGCTCCACTACTCATCAAGTTCTCATATTGCTCTTTATCACTACTAGCCCCATTGATAAACCGTTTCCCTGTTTGGGTCATCACCGCATCTCTTACCATACGGGTCTCTACCATTCCATCACCCAAACGTCTGGTTCTATTTTCTAACTCATACCCCATGGCTACCAACAATTGGGTAGAACTAGAAAATCTATCGGATATACCTGCGAAGTCATTGGATTGAAGAGCAGGTCCACTACTAGCAGGATTACTAACAAACAACTTATAGTAATCTTTACTGATATCTTTCTCTCCACGTATCAGTGCTTGATGATTTGCGAAGCTCTCTGGGTTTGCCTCTTTGGCTTTTTCTATAATTGAAAGGGCTAGAGGACTCAGTCCTGTAAATGGTGTTTGGATGGCAGAGTTTAGTAGGTTTGGATTGGCTGCGTTTAGAACGATGGTTGTTCCTGCTACAACTGTACCTATTGCTTTTTTTGTGCCGATTAGAAGTGGATTGTTTTTTATGTTTTTGGTATTGACTTGTTCTACACTTTTTACCGTTCTATTTAGAAGTTTACCTATGTCTCGTTTATCTATTGATTCATTAACAACAATACCTGCTCTGTGGGAAGATGTAAAACCATCATGTATCGTTTTAACTTCACTCTGATTTGCTTTGATTACTCCTAATGTTTTAGAGCCTATGGTTCGGCTTATGACACTGGTGTCACCTTCGCTTATACTAGTATAACTTTGATTACTTGTGGTTGGAGTGGCTATTTGATTGGAAGTACTACTTCCTGATATCGTATAACTCTCTTTTATCTCTCCATTATCTACGCGTTCTAAGTTTCCACTAATGCTTCCACTAGCTAAAATACTTGAAGGTAACTCACTTAAAATGGTTTTACCCCCTTCATCTTCAGGTAGAGGTGCCCATTTATAGTCAGGATTATGAAAGTGACTATTACACTCTTTATAACAATATTCATATTGTCCTGTTTGACCATTAAACCTATAAAGAATCTCACTTTTATTAGATATTTCTCCTCCATAAAACTTAATATTATTTGCAGAGATACGACTTAAATAGTTCTCTGTACTATCCGTATAAATATGAAGGTCTCCTCCTGCATGTAAAGTTGAACTTTGAGTAGGTACACTTCCTATTAGGTAGTCTTCTGTTTCGATATTTGTAACTATTCTTTTACGTTCTTTTGAATAAGCTGTTATATTTAAAGCATAATTTTCAAAAGGGGTATTGGGATAGTTTGCAGTAACACCTACCTGATAGTACTTCTCAAGCTCTTTAACTATATCTTCACTCTTTATATCTTTTTCATGAACATATTTTTTTAAACTTGAAGCTTTACTACTTCTATCTTTATATTGAACTCTATATTTACCATCATTATAAATTGTTGGTTTAATTCTAGTAATCTCTGCATTGAGATAATAAATGCCATTAATTTCACATCCATTATTATCACAGCCTTGTATTTTCATTGGTTCATATACACCATCACCACTATGGTTTAATACCACTTCATTATAGTATTTTCCTTGAGATGCAACACTATTTTCAGCATTTTTTCTTGCTGTAGGTAAATAGTTTAAACTATAACTAGAACCATCCCAAATATTATGACTAACCTTATCGTAAAACCTATTACTACCGATATGGTAAAGTGTCATACTTGTACTACTTAATGTTTTTGTACCTATTTCAACTTCATCTGTTTTATTATAAAATTTCTTTGCATAGAGAATAATGTTTCCTCCGTTACTCTCTATATTGGCTTTGTAATTTGTGAGTTCATCCATTTTACCCAACCCACTGCTTCCAGCTAAAAGCATATTATTCATGGCATAAATATTACTCCCAGCACTATTATAAAGTTTATCAGAAACATATAGGTTCATATTACTTGCAGAGAAAATGGTTTCATTGTTGGTCAGGTATTCACTATTTAATGTCAATTGCTTTGAAGCTCCTGTCCATCCATTATTGCTTATCTTCTCAGCATCTACCTCTAGTGTATCTGTTGAGGTCATATATCCGCTATTGTTTAGTACTCCACGTGCTGTAATGGTAGAACTTCCCGCTCCTCCTTTAAGATAGGCTCCTGTATTATTATAAAAATCATCAGCTTTAATATTTAAACTCTTTTTACTACTAATGGTACCTGTATTAGAAAAATCATTGGCTGTTACAATATCTGCTTTATCATTCGCCACGATTAACCCTGCATTACTAATAGCCTCTGTTGAATCTATAGAGAGTGTACCCAAAGAGATAATTTGTGTATCTTTATCAATAGTTCCAACTCCTCCTTGTAAATTTACCGCACTAACTCCTAGAAAGTTAGAGTGGTCTATTAGCATACTGGTTGCTGTTACATCAAGTACCTTTCCACTCGTAAGCGTTCCATATCGGTTATCTACAGTTTTAGTATCAATGGTCAAGTCACCATTAACATAAATCTCTCCACCACGGTTATTAAGTAGGTTAGCCACTCTCATATCAATATTATCTGAACTGGTAGTAAAGGAGCCATTTTCATTATTAAAATCTTTAACATCAATTTTCATGGTAGAGCCTGAACTGATATCTCCTCCATTAGAAGCTAAAGTATCACTGATGACATCGGCATGTTGTGAAGCATAAATTTTAGTTGAGTCTCCCATTACATGACTGTTAGAAGAGATATCCATAGTTCTAGCAATGATTTTTGAACTATTTTGCTGTTGAAGTTCATTAATAATATTAATATTAAGATAATCACTGGCTAAAATAGCCGCAGCATCATGAGTAAATATTCTAGCATCAATATCAATAGTATTGGCTTTTATTGTTCCCCCATTACTGGTGAGTAAGCCACCTGAGTAGAGTCGTATGTGATTATTAGCTAAAATTTGACCAGCACCTTGACTTATACTACTGGAACTAATATCGACATTATGGCTAGCCCCAATATTGGCACTACCTAAATTAAGATATCCATTTCGTAAAGTGACATTTACCCCTTTTAACGTAGCTCCATTTAGATTGGTACTGCCACTACTCATAGCGATATTGGTTTTAGCTTGAAGATGAGAGCCTACGGCACTTAGTGTTGCACTGTTGAGCTGAACATTCGCATTTTTACTATAAAGCGTTGTTCCTCCTATATTGGCATTGCCACTTTTAAAGGTTACCGCATCATTGGCAATAAGTTGTGAACTGCTTAGGTTCGCAGTGCTACTGGCAGTTATAGCTAAGTTGGTATTGGACTCAAGTTTTTGACCACTGGCATTTAATGTAGTCGTAGCGACCTCTATCTTTTCAGCATTAACAGCACCTCCACTTCCTTTCATATCAAAAAGATTTAAAATAACACTTTTAATACTAGAGATAAGCCCTCCACTCTCACTACTCAAGCTCTTAGCATCAACTGTGACTCCTTCGTCACCATGCATCACTCCACCGTCACGGTTACGTACAACCTCTTCTACATCAATATCAAGGTTATTATTGCTGACAATAGAACCTCCACTATTATCAAGATTGTTAGTTTGAAGATGTAGCGTATTGCTAGAGTATAAACTTCCCTCTCTATTAGTAAATGCTTGATTATCTATCGCTATGGTTGAGGCTTCCATATCACTGCTATCAAGCTTTAAACTATCACCTGTGACTAAAATCGTTGAGTCTGTTTGGACAATCGAATTATCGCTAAAGGTTAACTTTTTAGCATCGATATTAATATCTTCATTGGACGTTATCATCGAAGAGGCAAAGTTGGCATCCCCTGTTACGGTCAAATTTAACGTTTTATTAGCATCTATTTTGGCATTTACACTGTCGGCATTAACCGTAGTTAACTCAACACTATCTGCATTAATAGCTCCTCCATCACCTTTAAGATTAAAAAGATTTAAGATAACGTTTTTAACACTGCTAATTAGACTGCTATCATTACTTAACTCATTCGCGGTTATAATAGTTTTCTCATCTCCATGAAGCAAACTATTACGTTGGTTGCTAAGTTCTCCTGTTGATGTTATGGTCAGGGTATCATTGGCTTTAATAGCTCCTGCGTTATTGTCTAGGTTGCTAGTCGTAATATCAATTTTACCTAAGGCTAATAACTTTCCATTTTTATTGACAATATCTTTACTGTTAATGCTTAGATTATCTACTAAGAGTTCACCATTACGGTGTTCAAACCTATCTCCTTCTATGATAAAGTCTCTTTGGGCTATATTTTCACTTAGATTATCAAACACCAAGGCATTGGCGTTAAGTTCAGTTCTTTGTGCCTCTAGGTAACTATTAGCTAAAGTTAAGTGATTGATGGTAGTGATAAAATCTCTTTTACTCACAAGCTCACTCTTATCCATTAAGAGCGTACCCATTCCTTTTATCTCTATGTCATTACTCGTTCCAAAGTGAGCATCACTAGTTTTACCTATACCTGATATATCAATAGTTATACCATTGGTTCCATAGGTTTTTCCTCCACTATTATTATAATCTTGTGTCTCTATTAGCAGACTATCTTCAGCATTAATCTTTGCTCCATTGGTTGATAACACCCCTGCTCTACTCCCTAAAGTAATACTATTGGCATAGAGTGTGGCATTATCTATGGATTGTTTATTATCCCCTTTAATTTGTAAATCTGTTTTGGCTTGAAAAGTGGCTACTTTGGCACTTAGACTCTCACTCTCTAACGTGACCTTTTGTTCATTGGAGAGTATTAAACTCTTATCTAGGTTGGTATCTCCTGTATCTATATTTATATCATTAGTCGCTACAATTTGACTTTCTTCTAATATTGTGGCTCCTGTGGTTTTTATGGTGATATCATCACTGGACTCTATGCTTGCTTTTTTTGAATCAATGGTGCTTGAATTAATGGCTATTCCCTCACCTTTAATCACTCCATTATCACCATCAAGATTAAAGAGATTAAGCAGAACCCGCTTAAGACTGCTGATAACTCCCTCTTCATTATGCAGACTATTGGCAGTAATAGTTGTTCCTTCACCACTATGAACAGCACCTCTACTATTATTGATATCAGCTGTTCCTGATAAAGTAAGCTCTTGATTAGAGTGAATGGCTCCATCACTATTGTCTAATGATTTACTCACCACCATATTAACCTTGGAAATTGATGAGATATTCCCCTCTCTATTTATTAGCTCTTGAGTGTTTACATCTATCTGTCCAACCGCTATCACTTTACTATGGTCACTCACATCAAGCTTATCTACTAGCATCAAATCTATTATACCTTTCGACTCAATGGTTGAACGATTGGCTAGCATGGTATCTGATTGAACTATCAAAGCATCTTCGGTTAATAGCGTACTATCATGACTCTGTAGAGTCTGTGTAGTAATCTCAGCCCTTTTAGCTTCAATATAAGCATTATCTGATTTCAGTAATCCATCAATAGTCATACCCAATGCACCTTTGACGATGAGTTGACTATAATCCCCATCTATCTCTCCTGCATTGATATGCATCTCATCTTGGCTTGATAATTTGGCATGGGTATTCACAATCTCATTTTCAATCTCTAGTTTTAAAAGATTATGAGAATAGAGTTCACCTTTAACATTTTCTAAAGCATTAGCTTTAATATGCATCGTATCATTAGCGTTTAATTTTGCCTCATCAGTCACTACTTTTCCTGCTCTACTCTCTATATCAATATTATCAGCTAGAAGTTTTGAATTCCCTAGTAACTGATTATCATCCCCTGTAATCCCCAAATTACTTTTAGCTTGAAAAGTCGCTTCTTTAGCACTTAACATATCATTTTCCAAAGAAACACTCTTTGTATTAGAGAGAATTAAACTCTTATCTAGGTTGGTATCTCCTGTATCTATATTTATATCATTAGTCGCTACAATTTGACTCTCTTCTAATCTTGTAGCTCCTGTGGTGATTATAGTAATGTCATCACTTGACTCTATAGCCACGCTCTTTGCATCAATACTATCTGCATTGATGGCTATCCCCTCACCTTTAATCGCTCCATTATCACCGCTAAGATTAAGGAGATTAAGCACAACTCGTTTAAGTCCACTAATGACCCCCTCTTCATTATCAAGAGTTTTTCCTTTGACTTCAGTATGCTCTTCCCCATGCAGTACCCCTTTAGTGTTATCAATGTGTACACTGCTATTGATATCTAGGTTATTAGCTAGAATTTGACTGCTACTGTTTTTTAAACCCTCAACCTCTATGAATACTTTACTATGACCATGAAGCGTTGCATTATTTTCATGAATAAAGCTTTTAGTTTCTATATTTACATCGCCTTTACTAAGTAGTAGAGCATTACTACTCTGGTCAAAGCTATTGTTGGCTTTAATATCAACACTGCCATGTGATTTGATGGTTGAACCCTGAGCTTTAATATCATTAGCTGATAGGTCTAAAGTTTTATTAATTAATAAATTTCCACCGTTAGCTTGAATATTAGAAGCCTCTACAATAGCTCTATTGGCTTCTATTGTGCTATGGTTTAATGCTATATCATTTGCTATACTTAAATTTAAATCACTCTTAGCAACCAAAGAAGCACTATTAGCACTAAAGTTAACAGCTTGAGCTTTAATATCATTAGCACTTGAGAGGTTGGCTTCAGTAGCCATAATATCCTCATCTGCTAAAGCTGTTATTTTATTAGTTGCATAGATTTTTGCTTGGCTCATATCTATATTTTTTGCACTAATATCAAAGTTATTATCTATATTAACTTTTGATGCTTGTAAATTGATATTATCCATTTGGCTTTTAAGTATAGCATCCCCTGCAACTACAGTTGTATTATTTAACTCTTGGTCTCTTTTAGTATCAATACGCAACTGCTCTTTGGCTTGAAAGTTAGCACCACTAGCACTTAGCCTAGTAACATTAACATCCACACTATTTTCAATAGAGGCAACACTACTACCCTCTAAGTTACTCTCCTTGGCTTTAACGATAAGCTGTTCTTTGGCAATAACCCTACTCTCTTGAAGTCGTATATCTTCACTAACATTTAAGACAATATCATCGGTTGAGGTAATATCAGCTCTAGAACCATCAATAGTCGAGGTATTAATATTTATACCCTCAGCTTTAATTGCTCCGTCATCCCCTTCTAAACTAAATAGGTTTAATAACACCCGTTTAACACTACTAATTAATCCTAATTCATTTTTAATAGTATGTGCTTGAACATCAACGCCACTACGACCATGTATGGTTCCTTCCGTATTATTAATATCTTCTAAAATATCAAGCTCTAAGCTACTTTGAGCTTGTATACGCCCTTTTGTATTGTTAAGTGTGGTTGCTCTAATATCGACAATATTCAATGACGCTAATACCCCATCAACATTCTCAATACTTGGGCTAACGATAGTAAGGTTGTTAGCACTAATAGTACTGTTGTGACTGTTATTGAGCATTGATGTTTTAATCATCGTCGCTTTAGCACTCTGCAGAGTAGCATTATTTTCATGGATAAATGACTCTGTCTCAATATCAACACGTCCTTGACTAAGTAGTAGTGCATTATTACTCTGGTCAAAAGTTTTAGCTATGGTGAGATTAACATCCCCTTTTGCTTCAATCATAGAGCTTTTAGCCTCTAAGTTATCACTTTTAATATTGAGCTTATCGCCTGTTAACATCTCAGTACCATTAGCATGTATCTCTTTGGCTTTAATATTGGTTATATTACCCTCTATATAAGCATTATTGACATCTATACCCTCTTCTATAGTTATATCTAGGCTATTTTTAGAAGCGATTTGACTGCCATCTCCTTTGAGGTTTTTAGCTTTTAACATCATAATATCAGCACTTGATAGATTTGCCTCTGTCACAATAATATCTTCCTTCGCACCTAAATCTAAATGCTCTCCTGCATACATACTACCTTGGCTATTATCTATATTTTTTGCCTTAATATCCAAAAGCTTATCAGCTGTTAATTTAGCCTCCTTAAGAGAGATGTCTCTATCTTCACTTTTAAGTCGTATATTTTCAGCACTCAATCTTGACTCATCAAGAAGTTGCTCCCCTTTAGCATCTATGGTTAAATCTTTTTTTGCTTGTAGGGTAACGGCTCTTGCACTTAAATTATTGACATCAAGGCTTACCCCCTGCTGGGTTGAGACCAGACTACTTTGGGTCAAATCAAGATTATTAGTCGTAAAATTTATATCATTAACGGCTACAATGTCACTCTTATCTAATTGAGTATCGCCTGAGGTATAAACAAGAATATCATCTGTAGAGCTTATTTTACTCCCACTACTGTTAATCGTTTGTGTATTAATAGTAACACCACCACCTGATATCTCTCCATTATCTCCACTAAGTTCTCTACTAATATCCAGTGTTACTCTACCCACACCTCCAATAGCTCCACCACTGTTATTAAGGCTCGTTGTATTTATCTCGTTTGTATCTGCAGAGCGTATCTCTCCATTACTATTATCTATATCACCATGACTATTGACAATTTTTAATTTATCTCCAGACGCAATAGTCCCATCACTATTATTAATCATACCACTAACCACAAGATTAGCAAGACCACCTGCTTTAATAGAGCCACCATTACTATTATTTAACTTAGAGGTATTGAGTTGCATATCTTCAGATGATACTAAAGCTCCATCATTACTGTTATCAACAGTATCAACATTAATATTGAGCGTTTTAGATTGAATCACCCCTTTGGCATTAACTAAGTTATCACTTTGAATATCTACTGTCCCTGTAGCCGTAATCACTCCACTGTTTTCAATCTCTGTAACTGCTATATCCATGGTTGTTGAGACCATATCACTATTGAGATTATGAAGCCTCTCCGCATTTACTTCCATACGATTTTCAGCATTAAGATAACTTTGAGTGTTTTCAATAACATCACTCTCTAAGAGCATATCATTTGATACAATGGTACTCGTATCATTAACCTGTTCTACAGCTTTAACCACATACATTTCACTGGCAATAA
Source organism: Campylobacterota bacterium (assembly GCA_022600655.1). GTDB lineage: Bacteria > Campylobacterota > Campylobacteria > Campylobacterales > Sulfurovaceae > UBA1140. Next base: position 9,239 of record JAHZJZ010000074.1, read on the forward strand.
TATTGCTATTGGTATTGGTCAAACTATTGGCTCTTTGCTCAATATTTTCAGCTTCTATATGAGCTTCTTGATTTTTTATAACCAATGCTTCAACACTCACATCCTCTGGAGCAAGAACAATACCGCTATTATCTACCTGCTCACTTTTAAGAGAAACACTTTGCAGTTGAGAGGCTATTTTCCCACTAGAGACAATCGAGGTTTTAGCTTTTAACATAACCTCTCCTCTAGCAATAATCTCTCCTTGATTATCAATACTATCATTGGCATCAATGGTAACTTTAGCCTCATTAGCCTCTTCAACCACCGTCGTTATCTTCCCTAAGTTACTAACTCTATTTGCTTGAAGTTTGATATCTCCTTTTGAGAAGATAATCTCTTGATTTTCAATATCCTCTTTGGCTTTAATATCAACATTATGCTCTCCATAAACACTACCTACACTAACATGACCCTCTTTAGACTCAATGTCAATACTTCCTTTAGCTACAGCTGATTCGATGTCAATATCGTTAGAATCAACCACAATATCATTTTGAGCATCTAGTAACTCTTCTACATTTAACTGCTGACTTTTTAGTTTGATATCACTTTCAGAAGTAGCTTTAGAGATGATAAGTTTACCATTAGTATCTACTCTAAAACCACCACTTCCTGCAATCACATCTGCACCTAAATTAACTCCTGCTCCCCTACTACCTACCTCAATATCAATCTGATTGGCATACATCCCTCCATACACCGTAGCATCAATTACTTGATTTCTATTAGATTTCGCATTACGTACTTTACCCGTTTCATAATCAACCTCTCCACTACCTGCTCTTAATTGAACTTTATCAGCTACCACATCTCCATCTAAATATATCTCTTCTGACACCAAAGAGAGCATACCATCTCCACTTACACCTTCACCTTCAACCCTTATATCACCACCCTGTTGAGTTATAGAGCCAAGCCTATCTCCTTGAAAATTTAACTCCCCTGTGGTGAGTGTTGCTTTTGGGGTATTAATAAACCCTCCTCCATTGACACTAATCCCATTAGGATTTGCCACAATTACATCAGCACTTTTTCCTGCAACTTCAGTATATCCCTCTAGTTTACTTCGAGAAGTTCCTGTCACCTCATTAATAATCAAGCCCGCTGACTCATGGTTTGCTAAGTTTGCATTTCTCTCTATCTTTCCACCTAAGGTTGTATCAGTTCCTTCTGCAGAGTTATTTAAAATCAGCCCCTGCTCATCAACATTATAATTACTAAACCTATTGTGTGAAACCCCTCTATCATTTACCCGTCCAATGTTCACAACATCAACACCTTGTTCACTCTGTACTATATTGGTATTTACATTATTATTATGACTATCAACAACCAGCCGTTGCTCTACATTTACAACAGTTTGTTCTTCTCTCTCTATATTAACCTTTAACCCTGCTCCATATAATGGCGATACTATAAAACTGCTACTTATATATAATGCTATTATCTGTTTTACTTCTTGTCTCATTGTTATTTTATCCCCCACTCTATTAACTATTCTACATTAGATACAATATTTTCATATGCATCAAGGTTAAGATATTTTTTAATAAATTCTCCATTCTTTTCATAGTTTATTCCAGAAATAACTTTAGATTCAGTTAACATAAATTCAACTAGAGTAATATTTTTATTAGTATCAAAATACTTTAAAAGTATCTCACTATTTTCAATCTCTATAATAGTTCTACCTCCAAAACTCTTTTTCTGCCATTGAGCTATCTCGTCTATTTTTTTAGCACTGGCTAAACTAAGAAGCTTATTATCTTCTATGCTACTGTTGAGTTCATAAATCTCAACGATACCACTATCTCCTTGACTCACACCTATAATTTTGGCATAAGCTCCTCTATCTTTTCTACTCATAAACAAATCATTACTTAGTAAGGTACTAGCATCATCCATTAATGCACTCACTCCAATATTATGGCTATTATCAACATTGAAAAGATAGTTTTCTCCACTTTTATTATGGTATTTAAAACTCAACTCTTTAGCATCTATTGAAAAAAATTTATTTTTATTTTCTAATGAAAAGTTCACCCCTTCTCTGGAAAGGTAGTTTGAAATCAGTTCATTTTGTAATGTTTTCTCTTCTAAAAAAGAGACTTCTCCCATCCTACCATCGTCACATATATAGCTATATCCATGAAAAATAAACTCACTATCACAAACTAAAGATTCTCTCTTTAAACCACTATCTGAAAGTATCCAGTTAGCTGCAACCTCATCATCTACAAAACTTCTATACTCCATATTTAAATTATCATCTTCATCTACAAAAAAACGTTTATAAGCTTTATCTCCTCCATAGAAACCAACCTTGTAATAGTTTGTCTGAAGCTTTTGATACGTTATTGATTCAGAGGTATACTCATTGTTTAACTGTGCATAAATAGCATTAAACGCCTCAGTATTAATATAGCTCTTCTCTTGTTCTTTAGAAATAATCTCTCCAATACGAACAACCCCTTGATAAGAAGAAATAAAATAGCGTTTATCATCAGTCGTAATATTAAGTTCTATAACGGGATAATGTTTATAACGTATGCTTTTTTCCCATCTATTAGTATTTTCAATATCATCAACAGTAAAAAAACCTGAAACACTCTTAGCTCCTTGTAGAGACAATGTCATACCATCAATACTACAAACGATAGTAGGACTTTTGGAAAGATTATCATCTTCCAAAACTTCATCTTTTGCTTTTGATGTATAACATTGAGAATCATCGCCATCAATAATCTCATAAAGAACATGAGAATTTGTCTCTTTAAAATCATAGTGCACCGTATCATGAGTAAAAGTTGCTTCAGAGTCTTTTAACTTCTCTGTACCTATTGCTGTTGTATTTAGTTCATCAACAATTGACATCTCCTCTAAATTACTCTCTGTTATAGTTGTAATACGCTCCGTTCCATCGGGACAACGTTCAGTTATTTTACTACCACTAAATGTTAATGAACATTCATCATGTTCTGATTTTTGATACCACCCATTTGTAGATAAAACAACCTTATTATCAACACTATTTTTTTTACTTTCACCATTAAACAACAAATAATTATCTTCTATCAAATAACATAAATCATTACTACACTCTTCACTTAAAGTCATATATTCAAATCCTATACGATTCTCATCAAACATATAATAATTATAAACTCTACTATTTAAAATCTCATAAGCATTCCCTTTAGGTTTTCCTCCTACTGAAGAAGTATCATCTTTTAAAAGTTCACTATCTGCACCACATCCTAAAAAAAGTAAACCTATTGAATTTATTAATATTCTTTTAAACACTATTTTTTCCCTTTAGTTATAAAATAAGATAGATCGTATCCTATTTATTCTAATATTTACTTTCTTTTCGATAAGATTAAAGTATTATTTTTATAATCTAAACAAAAGGTGTTTTAGTGCGTTATTTTTTTATACTTTTACTCACAAAGATATCACTATTTGCGGTATCTCAAGGCGATTTAGAGAAAATTGAAGAGCGTAATAAAAACATCTTATTTCAAGATAAAGAGAGGCACGAATTTGAACTTAATAATAGGGAAAATATTCCTCAAAGTGAAGAGATAAAAGTACTTGAAATAGAAGATGAAGAAAAGTTATCAAAGCAGAGTTGTTTTGAAATTAAGAAATTTATTTTTCATAATAATATAGCTTTAGATGATGATACATTTAGTTTTATTAAATCTGAATATCAAGGTAAATGTTTAACGTCAAAACACCTTAAAAATATTCTCAATAAAATTAATAATGAGTATATTCAAAAAGGCTATATCACGTCAAAAGCTTATCTTAAAGACCAAGACCTTTCATCTAAAATTTTA
>JAHZJZ010000075.1 GCA_022600655.1 Campylobacterota bacterium
TCAAAAAGCCAACCTCGCTCTACGCGTTAAAAGCCAAACCATACTTAAAATATTTGAACACCTTTTAGCTGTAGAACTTCAACTTAAAAATACTCCTTCAGCAAATAAAGAGGTACTGTTATATGGAGCGTTTATTAAGTTGCAAAGCTACCTGTAGTACTTTTTTATTAAACTTCTTGCAAAACTCATTTGGAATCGGAGACTTTAGTCCCGAACATAACGAGTATAAAGCCATCGGTTCCTAGTTTTGCAAGATACCTACTATTTGAATTCCAGTCCAACAACGGTAATGTCATCACTCTGCTCCAAATCACCCTTAACTTTCTGAAAATCATCTTTTAGAAGTTCTAATTGTTGTGCAAAGGTCTTTTGATGATTATCTAAAATAAACTTCTCAAACCTATCTTTTCCATATCTGCAGTTATCTGCTCCCTCTTGGTCTGTGATTCCATCGGTACTGATATAAAGTTTTGTATCGTTATTTATCTCTATATTATATTCTGTATACTCTTGATTCATTTTAGTTCTGATAAAACCAACACTCTTTCTATCGGACTGTATCACCTCTAATTGATTGTTATTCACAATATAGAGTGGTGTTTTTGCTCCTGCATATCGGCATCGATTGGTTGCTCGATTGTAGTATAAAACACCACCATCAAACCCAACATTGGACTTTGAACTCTTCTCTTGTTTGAGAATGGTTTTAATAGAGTTATTGAAGTATTTCAATATCAAAGCTGGACTAGGTTCTAGTACTCCTTGGTTAATCTGTTCTATGATTTGAACCTTTAATGCTTTGGTCAATATGGTTAAAAATGCCCCCGAAACCCCATGACCTACACCATCTATCACCATCACTAAAATTTCATTTTTACTCTCTAGTTCAACCATTAAATAGATATCCCCACCAACCGTATCTTTCTGTTTCCAAAAAACAAAATTATCTTTGGTATAACCATCTAAAATATCGTTTGAAGGTAAAATAGCCTCTTGAATGAGTGAAGCGTACTCTATGGATGATTGAATATTTCTGTTTACCTTTGAAAGTTCTCTCTTTTGAGACTCAATTATCTCATAATCATTAAACTCTTGGTAGTTAATATAGGATGTAAAAAACAGTACTGTAGAGAATACAACTAAATATATAATAGTATAGTAGATTACCTCTCTGGACATTTCGTTAATCAGATTGGTTCTATATGCAATTTTACGCTCTATATCAAAGTTTATCTGCATAAAATTTTTCTTCACCCCATTGTACCTTATCAACAGCTCCTCTGCACTAACTCCACCTTCATCATTTAAAGAGCTATTTTTGATAACATTTAGGGAGTATTGAGTAGCCACTTTAAAATAGTCTTGAAATTCGTTCAGATATCTCTCCATAGCTCTTAAAGTAAGACCTTCATTATGAATCATATCATTTAGATTGTTCTCTATTATCTTGTTTTCACTAATTTCCCAAATCATCTCCTCCTCTTCTGTCAATGTAGCAAAAGTCAACTTTTCGGAGATACTTTTTAGTAACGCCATGTTATTGGTTGACTTCTCTAAAGCAGGGATAAATGCATCTTCTAAAGAGGCTGTATGATTTTGAATATGATGAACCTGTTTGGCTATGACTATGGTTAGTAAAAAGCCAAACAGTGAAGCTATGAGCAGAGGGATAGATAACCTCTGAACCAGTGATAGTTTCTTATAGTAGAGAACCAGTTTTTTTCTCATTTAATCTCTACTGTTTTCCAATCTTTAGGTTTTGTACCTACTTTAACATAAGAGAGATAGCAATTAGACTCATAATCAGTCGAACTAAGTTCTTCTAAAGAGAGTTTTTTCGGGGGAAGCTTCTTTCCAGTAAAAAGCATTCTAGTCCAATAGATTTTAATCTTTGTTGGTGATTTTTTTAGATACTTTTCAACAAACTCTTTATAAACTTTTTTATTAGAGCTATCTAATATTTTGATAGACTCTCCATCTATTGAACTTGTTTTCAGCATAAAAAGCTTTTTTATATTACTCTTAGAGGTATGCTCTACTTGACATGTTTTAGAGGCGATTATCTCTACCTCTGCACTTAAAAAATTAAGGATAATGGTTGTTAAAATTATAAAATATCTCATACCAACTCCTTAAAATACAAAGTTCATTGCAGTGCTAAATATCTGCAAATCATTTTTAGATTTTTGTTCATCATATTGGAACTTCAACGCAACATTATCATATAGATCATATCTAAACCCTACAGATATCCTCTCTACATCCAAACCATTCCAACCTTCAGACATTGTAGAAAAAGCTTGATTTGCACCCGTTATGGCTCCAGCCACTTGTGGTGGCATCCCCTCTGCAGAGATAGAACTATAGTTTGAACTACCTTTGGTGTTAGAGTAAGCAACAAACGGTGTCCATCTCTCATAGTTATACCCCATGGCTATATTCCAAGAGGAGATATCAGGTAAAAAACTATCAGACTCAACGCCTATATACTCTCCTTGTAGATAACTATTTTCAAAGTCATATCTAGCAGCAAAGTTAAAAAATGAGACAGGAGCATCTTTAACTTGATACTTTTGGATGGCCTCTGAGATAACAGGAATACCTATTGCATTAAATTGTGCAAATGCACCATCCAGTGCCTCATTATCTAAACCAACATCAGCTTGAATATAGGAGGTTCTAAGAGTCAAATCATTATAGAGAAACTTTAGAGCAACTCCATAAATTTTATCTGCATCAATATCTGTTTTTGATATAGTATTATCTCGACCAATCTCTTTCACAGAGTTTTTAGTCTCTCCATAGAGTAGTGTAGAAGAGAGAGAGACATCATTTATATCTAAACGATGAGAGAGTTCTACCCCTTTGTATCTATTTATTGCAACCAAACCATACATATCAGGCAGTCTAATCATATCGTAAGAGTAGGCAACATGTAAAATATCAGAGAACATAAAAGTTGGTAGTCTCATTAGCCCTGCTCGAATATCCAAACTGTCACTTAATTGATACTTAGCATTTGCCCACTCTATATCTAACAGTTTATCATTACCATTATTGGGACTGGCTATCCCTTGTACTGTAAAGCTTAACGCATCTGTTGCCTTAGCATCTAGCTGTAACCCTAGCACACTGTAGTTAGCAAAAGAGAACTCTCCTTGACTCCCCTTGTCTGCATAGAGTGAGTCTCGATAGAGTACATCATCATTATCTTGATAAGCACCACCGAGAGTTCCATATCCATTAACAGTTAAGAAATCCCACTCAGTAGCAAAAGTTAATGTACTACATAAGCTAAGAAACAGTGCTGTTTTTAACAATTTATTTTTCTTAAAATATCTCTCATTGCAAA
>JAHZJZ010000076.1 GCA_022600655.1 Campylobacterota bacterium
TATTGGTGGGAAGAATAATGTGGGGAAGACGGCTTTTATGGAGGCGTGTTTTTTGTCTTTAGCTGATGGAGTATATGATTTATATAAAAAACTATTAGAAATCAAGACTCATCGAAATGTTGTAAACAATTTATTATTAAAAAATGATAGACAGCAAGATTTAAAGCAACTTATTTTAGAAAATACGAATATAGATATTTACCGAAAAGACCATTATATTAATAAAGATGAATATGAAGACTATGAATGTGGTAAAACATTTATTCAAAAAGATAAAAAAACAGGTAATTATATTATTCTTACACATTATGATAATATTGAACATGAGTTTGACTATGCCTACTCTAGAATAATAGAATTAATAGATGAAAATATTAATTTTTCAAAAGCTCAGTTTAGTTTGAATTTTATTTCTCAGTACTCACATACTAATAACATTTTAAATTGGATTATTAGTGAAGCTAAACTACAAAATAAATATGATGATTTAAATAAATATTTATTAGAAATATTTAATGTACAGAATATTGATACAATTAGAAATAAACCATTAATAAAAACCAATGATAAATATATTGAATTATCAGAGTTTGGACAAGGAATTAAAACTTTTATAAATATTATTAGTTCAATATTACTGTTAAAAGATGATGTAATTTTTATTGACGAAATAGAAAACGGAATCCACTACACCAACCTAGACAAATTATGGGAAATAATCCTAACCATCTCTAAACAACAAAATGTCCAAGTCTTCGCCACAACCCATTCAAAAGAGTGTATAGAGTCTTATGCAAGGGTGGCTAAGAAGTTGAAGGACGATGAAATAACATTCCTAGACATGGGAAGAAAAAAAGATGGTACAGTTGGTATGATTACTATGAATAGTGAAAGATTCTACAGAGAGATAGAGATGGATAATGAGGTTCGTGGATGGTAGCCATACTCTTTGAGGGAAAATCTGATGGAAAGTTTTTTGATGATATTTTAGATAGATATGAACTTCCAAAAGAGCAAGTAGCCTATTATGATTTTAAAGGTAAAGATAATATATTTAATATCGGACATGCTTTTTATGATGAGATAGAGAATGATATTAATAATATTGGAAGAATTCACAAACTATTTATAGTTGTCGATGCAGATAATCCTAAAGACCCAAATATTAATAGAGGATATGCAGCATCTGAGACAAAATTAAAAGAAGTTATTAACAATTTAGATTTTAATATTTCTATTGAGTATCATATTATGTGTGATGAAAATCAAGAGGGCTATTTAGAGTCTTTTTTACTATCCGTTCTTGATGATAAACAGAAAGAGTGTATAGATACCTTTAAATCTTGTTTCAGTTACGAATTAACTGATAAATGGGTTTATAACTCTTTTTACAAACATAACAGACATCCATTTGATTTTAATCATCCAAACTTCAACGAACTAAAACAAAAACTAAAAAACTTATTCAAGGAACAAAAATGACCATACTACCAGCCATAGACCTAAAAGACGGAAAAGCTGTACGACTAAGTAAAGGGCTAATGGATTCAGCCAAAATTTATAGTGATGAGCCGTGGCAAGTGGCAAAAAGATTTGAAGAGCTAGGAAGTGAGTGGGTTCACTTAGTTGACCTAAATGGTGCTTTTGCAGGAGAGCCAAAGAACTTAGAGCAGATAAAGAAGATTCGTGAGAACTGTAATTTAAGGCTAGAACTTGGTGGAGGAATTCGTGATGAAGAGACCATTAAGATGTATTTGGAGCTTGGGATTGATAGACTTATTTTAGGTTCTATTGCTGTTAAAGATGCACAGTTTGTAAAAGATATGGCAGCGAAGTATCCTATCGTAGTAGGCATTGATGCCATTGACGGCATGGTAGCTGTTGAGGGGTGGGCAGAGACTTCTGATATGAAAGCAACTGATCTTGCCAAAGAGTTTGCAGCTTGTGGAGTTGAAGCGATTATCTGTACCGATGTAGGTCGTGATGGGATGATGACAGGGGTAAATGTGGACTTTACCATGGAGATTGCTAAAGCTTCTGGATTAGAGACGATTGCTAGTGGAGGATTAAAAGATATGACAGATATTAATGCACTTATAGAGGCTGGTTGTGATGGTACTATTGTGGGTAAGGCTTTTTATGAGGGAACGCTTGATTTAGAAGAGGCATTTAGGGTAGCTAATGCAAAGTAACTATTATGAATTAACATTGACTTTAAAAGAAGATTTTGTCGAGTTTATTGCTGATTTTGTTGCCAATATAGCTGGTGATGGTTTAGAGATAGGTCGAGGTCAAATTATTGTACGAAGTGAAAATGAGGTAGCATTTATTCAAGAGGCTGTAGAGGCTTTGGTGGGAACACTAGGTGGTACGATAGATATAGAGTACAGAGTAGAAGAGAAAGCCAATGAGGATTGGATAGCCAACTATCAAAACTCTGTAGAACCTATTGAGGCGGGGAAGTTTTATATCTATCCAAGTTGGTATGAAGCCAAAGAGGGTAAAATAAATATTAAAATTGACCCAGCACTGGCTTTTGGTTCGGGTCACCATGCGACCACTTTTTCATGTTTAGATGCGATTGGAAACTATGTTAATGGTAGTGAACGTGTTTTAGATGTAGGGTGTGGTTCTGGTATTTTAGGGTTGGCATGTCGAAAGCTTGGAGCAACCGTTGAGTTGTGCGATACTGACCCTATTTCAGTAGATAGTTGTGAAGCTAATTTTACACTCAACCATGAAGAGTATGAAGAGCTTTGGGAAGGCTCAGCCAACCAAGCTAAAGGTGAGTATGACATAGTCATAGCCAATATCATTGCTGATGTGTTGAAATTTATCGTAAATGATCTAAAAAAAGCAACAAAAACAGATGGTCTCTTAATACTTTCAGGTATTTTAGATAAAAAAGAGAATCAAGTTACAGAGATCTACAGTGACTTAGAGCTGGTAGAGCGAAAACAAAAAGGTGAGTGGGTAACACTTATTTATAGGAAAATAAAATAAACAATGAGTAATCAAAACAACAATCAAAATAACGACAATAACAACAATAACTTTTTCAATGACAACCCACTGTTGGCATTTGCAATTTTTTCAATAGTTATTATTCTTCTCTTCAAATCATTTGTAGGAGAGGGTGAAGGTGGCTTAAATGAGCTTATGGGTGAGAAACAGATAGCCAAGACTGAGAGAGTAAAATACTCTGATATTAAACAGTATATCAAAGAGAATCAAGTCAGTTCGGTGAAAATCACCAGCAATACTATTGAAGCTGTTGATAAAAGTGGAAATATTAAATATGTGGCAGGGAATGTTCCAGCATTTGATGAGAAGCTGATTCCTATGCTAGAAGATAGAAATATTACCTATGAAGGACGAATAGGTGAAGGATTAGTTTCTGAACTTATTGGTATGTTGCTTCCTATTTTTATATTCTTTGGTATCTGGTTGTTTTTAGCTAAAAAAATGTCCAAAGGTATGGGTGGAATTCTGGGTGCTGGTAAATCAGATAAGTTAATTAGTTCAGAGCGACCAAATGTTAAGTTTGATGATGTTCAAGGGGTTCAAGAGGCAAAAGATGAAGTGGTTGAAATTGTTGACTTCTTGAAGTACCCTGAACGTTATATTGAACTTGGAGCAAAGATTCCAAAAGGTTTACTTTTAGTAGGACCTCCAGGTACAGGTAAAACACTTTTAGCTAAAGCTGTGGCTGGTGAAGCTGAAGTTCCATTCTTTTCCGTAAGTGGTTCAAGCTTTATTGAGATGTTCGTAGGAGTTGGTGCTAGTCGTGTGCGTGACCTATTTGAACAAGCTAAGAAGAACGCTCCTTCTATTATCTTTATTGATGAGATTGATGCGATTGGTAAATCGAGAGCCTCTGGTGGACAGATGGGTGGAAATGATGAGAGAGAACAGACACTCAACCAACTACTCGCAGAAATGGATGGGTTTGGTGCAAACACCCCTGTTATCGTACTTGCTGCGACAAACAGACCGGAAACACTGGATGCTGCCCTGCTCAGAGCAGGACGTTTTGACAGACAGGTATTGGTTGACAAACCTGATTATGA
>JAHZJZ010000077.1 GCA_022600655.1 Campylobacterota bacterium
CTCTGGATTGTTTTCAAGCTGAAAGTATTTTTCTTTTAAAATGAGATATTCATGTTGATAGAGTTGTTTCAATAGCTCTTTTTTTGTAGTAGTCGCAATAAGCTTGTCGTTGAGTTGTGAAGCCTTCTCTAGTTCACCTTTATAGCGATAATTTTGAATGAGAAGCATCTGTAAATCAACATTATCAGGATGGTAGAGTAACATACTCTCAAGGTAGTTAATAGAGAGGTTAGTATTCTCATGTTCTCCTTGAATCAGACTCTCTATATCTCCCTTAGGAAAGAGCAGATAAAGCACAAAACTAAAGACAATAACTAACCCAATAATCTCTTTGATAGAAAGAATGGAGATATTACTGTATTGGTTATTGGCATTTGAATACAACGGTGGCTCCTTTGTTCTCTTGAGAGCTAATAGAGAGTTGTTCTCTGTTTTGCTTTTGTGTAAAGGTATTGCTTACCAAGCTACGACAGGTCTTAGGCAGATGAAAAGTGGCTTCAAGTCCCATATTGGCGTTGAGTTTAAAAGTATAGTGATTATGGTTTTTACTAACCGACTCTACCCATCCATTTGAGTCGATAAGATAGGGTGTGTTACTTTGGTTTTGAGTTAAGATGATTTGCTGATTTTTTTGCTGGTCAAGTGTTACATAGGTATGCTCTTTATGATGGTTATACCCAGCAACCCCTTGACTACTCTTGATATTGATATGAGTTGGACTATCAAACCGTACGGTTCTTAGATACCCACTATTTCGTACCTCATATCCCCCCTCTATTTTTGCCAAAGATGTTTCGTAAAAGTCTTTGGCTTTCTTGATGTACTGTGATGCATAGAGTTTAGAGGTCTTCTGTTTAACTGCCCAACTGTAAACCTCCTCTAAGGCATTGGCCGCAGCAAGTTTTGAACCTGAGTAGAAGTGATAATAGATATTAATCGGTTTTAGTCGTCTAGGCTCCTCTGTCATCTCAAAGGTCTCTATGGCATCACGATATCCCCAAAATGGTCCTGTCCAGTCGTTGGTAAAGACATTTTCATTCTGTTGAGCTGTATAGATTTGCCAGTACTCATCATGTTGTAGTCCAAAAGGGGCAATATGACTCAGCCATGGGTCAGACTTTTTAATGGTCGTATCACCACCATTCATCGCTAAGATACCCTCTCGCTCAATATATGCCAAAATCTCTTTGGTTGGCAAACAGTCTCCTGTCCAGAAGAGTACTTTTTCTTTCTGTTTTGATTTTGGAGCCAATGAGAGTGCAAACTCAACGCTTCCTTTGGTCTCTCTCTCCAAAGAGAAGTAGTAGTTGGGTATTTTTAAATGGTAAGCTTTTGTTAGTTTATTGTTGGCTTTACTCGCTTTGTGCCAGTAGAATGGATGGGATAAGGTATGACTTGCTGGTTCTACCCACGGAATCTGGTAGAGTTCTTTAGCTATCTCTTTCATTCTAGGACTCAATTTAGGGTAGAGTCCTATAGTGTCTACTTCACCTTGAATAAGTGAAAGGGTTTGAGGAATTGGGTATTTCTTATAAATATTCTCAATCAAGTACTCTGCTGAGAGCATCTCTTTGTCTACTCTTACTATCTCCATAAATCCATCACCATCTACATGCACAAATAAGATTCGTCTACCAGCTTCAGTCGTAGGGTCTGGTACAGGAATATTATCTAGTCGTAATGTATCTTTTAAAAACTTAAAGGGGTCTATTGTCCAAAAGTTCTCATCACCGATATTATGTAAAAATGAGCCATTGAGTGCATATCCACCCCATGAAGTAATCGCAATGGGGGTACTCTTTTGACCATTCTCGTAGTTGAGACTCACTATCGGTTGACCTTCCATAGGGTTAATAAGTCTCTCTTGAAACTCTATAGACGCAGGAATCTCATAATGCTCATAGGGTTTATGATAGGTTGCTTTGGCTTTTTCTAATAGTGTGTTGTTATTCTCTTGAGTAATTAGTTTCAGCTCTTCTAGGCGTTTGGGGGTAAGGTTAAAAGTAAAGTTGTCAAAAAAGAGTACTTTAATATTTTGACTTTTTAGTTGTTTGACCCAATCATAGAGTTTTTCATCATTTTTAGTAGCACCACTACTCCAGACAATAACGGCATGATACTTATCTTGCACACTTTTAGGAAGCTCTTTTGTTGAGATGTCATAGAGTGTTGGAACATAACCAAAGTACTCTAAAGGCATAGAGGTTAAGAGATGCACATCAGAGTAGACAGAATTTTTATCTTTAAAAACAGATTGATTAAAGAGTATGAGTACTTCACGCCGTATACGCTCAATCTCACACTCACCTTGTTCTTGAAGCAGTCCATCAGTTACATAAGGAATCATACCCAAGGCTTTAACTCTCTTAGCAATTTTTAGTCGCTCTTTAGTATCTTTATCTGTATATTCGATAGAGACAGCATCTAAACCCAAATTTTTTGCTTTTTTAAAGTTGGCTAACAACCACTCTCTATCTTCTAACGGCACATCAACATAAGCTTTGTTAGCATGGTCATAACGTTTAACAAGACTCTCAGCCACTACGGCATCTACATCTTTATGTATTTTATCTAGTAACTCAAACCCACGATTAATAATGAGCTTAGATTTTGGATACTTTTTATGGAGTCTATGAATAAAGGCTATCAAAGATTTTTGTTGTTTTTGGAAAAGGACTTTATCTTTAGCCGTCACATGATAAGCATCCATAGTATCCAAAAAGAAGTTTCTATAGCCCATTTTATGAAGTTTAGCAACACGCTCTAAAATAAAATTTTGATATGCCTTCTTCCGTAAATCAGCAATCAAAGAGTTCCATGTTTTATTTTCAGAGATAATCCACGACGGGTCATAAGGTGTTGCTGTCTTTCGCCAAGGCTCAATCTCACCCACACTCACATAAGCAACCATCTTTTCAGGATGGCGAATGGCATAAATATTATCAATAGCATCAGCCTCAACCACCACTTTATCATAAAAGTTAACAAACCTATCGTCGATGTTTTTACTATAGATAAAGGCGTAGCGTTCATCGGCAGTTAACCATGAGAACAACAGTGTAAAAAGAAGAGCTATCTTGTGCATTCTTTACTCCTTGATAATATTTTTATTTTACTGCAACATAAACGTCTGATAGTCCAACTCCTGTAAGATTTTATTGAGTGTGTAGATACTAGAGACAAAGAGTATCAAAAGTGTGACTGAAAATCCATAGCCGTAAAAGTAAGGTCCTAGTTGAATACTAACCCATGTTAAAAGGGCATTGAGTAGAACAAAGAGTAGGGTATAGATAAGGGCCTCTTTTTGTCGGTCGAGATAGTAGAGGTAGGCTAAAATGGACATGAAACCAAGCTGTAACTGTACACCAATAACATCGACATAAAAGAGTGGTAGATAGAGTTTGGGGAGTTGTAACAGTTCAAATAGTTTTTCTGCACTCAGAAAGAGTAAGATATTGAACATCCCCTGTACAAATAGAATCTCTTGAATACTACGTTTAACAGCGATTATCATATCATATTTATATTGTTTAATCTGTTTGAGGGTTCCATGTTTGATTAAGGCAGAGTAGAAGTTGTCATACGCTTTAGCAAAATCAGCCTCTAAACGAAAGAAAAAGATAGCCATACCAGGAATAATGGAGAGATAGGCTAGAAAGATAGGGAAGTCATAAACCATAGAAGCATGTAGACGGTCAACCACGGCGTAACCTAAAACAGGAGAGTACCAAAAGATAACTTTATCAATCCAAATTGCTAAATTATAAGAGATACCAGACCATCCTAATTTCCAATAAAACTTACCATATTTTTGGGTGTACATATCAAAGCGTATAAAGCGTTTATTGTCAGGATTGTATGATGGGTAGTGATAGACAATGCCCAAAAAGAGTAAAATAAAGAGTAGACTGTTCCCGATAAGAAAGGCAATTAGAAAGCCTATAAGCTCATACTCACGTAGTAAAATAGAAAAAAGATAGATGCTTCCATAGCCGATGAGATAGAAGAGGATAATATATTTATAGAGTTTTAGACTAGCCGCTAAGATATTGGCTATCCAGACACAACTCACCACAATAAAAAGTGAGATATAGAGCAGAATAAAGAGGTTACTCTGATTATGAAAAACAATAAAAGCCAAAGGTAGAGATATAAGAAACCCAACAATTACGGTGATAATAAGTGTTCCAAAAAAGTTTGGTAAGATGAGGTAGTACTTTTTCTCATACATCCTGTCTGCCGTAAATCTAGTAAATGGCAGTTGTAAAAACCCTGTATAGATGGAACTGAGTGCTAAAGCTGAGACGTAAGTTACTGAGGCTTTAAGTAAAATGTCATGAGGGTCAGCAGTATTGGAGAGATAGATATTGGTCAGACCAATACCCAAAATAATAATCATCGAAATAACCCAAGGTCCACTACTTAAAACAGCAGAGTATCCAAATGTTTTAACGACAGAGCTAAGTGACTGCTCTCTTAAAATCTGTTTGAGTTCAAAGCCTATTCCTGCCATTATGAATCCATCTTATTGAAAATATCTTCATAGACAGCTCTGTAGTTATCTAAAAAAATCTGTTGAGTATAGAAACGATTAACCCGTTCTATGGAGACTCTTTGAGCCTCATACCATCTCTTTTCATCACTTAAAAGTTCAATATACCCCTCTGCTAACTCTGTTGGATTGGCTATTTTACACACTTTTCCAGCACTTCCAAGAGCTTTGTCTTCAGGGTCTTCACCACCATAAATCAGCTCTTTACATGAACCCACATCGGTACTAACACAAGGAACTCCAGCCGCAAACCCTTCTAGTATAACCAGTGGCATCCCTTCACTAATAGAGGTGAGTGTCAAGAGTCCACTTTTGGGTAAGATATCAACAATATTTTGAAAACCTAAAAATTTAATAGTGTCGTTTAAATCAAGAATATTAATCAACTCATGACACTCTAAAGCGTACTCTTTCTCTTCATCATCAGGACCCACTATCCAAGCCTCTACATCAGGAATTTCATTGGCTGTAATTCTTATGGCACGTATAAAGGTTTTAATATCTTTAATAGAGACAACTCGACCAATAAGCGTAATAACTTTAGGTACTCCTTTAGGGCGATGTTCAAGTGTGGCTCCTAGTTTTTTAACATCCACACCATTAGGAATAACCGTACATCGTTCTGCTTTAGCACCATACTCAATTTGCATCTCTTTAGCCACACCAAACAAAGAGAGAATAGGATTGGCTCGACTGTAACTCATCTGCCCAATGCCCTCAAAAAAGTTAACCCACATCTTTTGGATATAGTTATCTTCCCCAGACTCTTTAAAAACCTCTAACTTTTTATGCAACACCATGGAGCTAGAGAGTAGGTCTATTTTTCGCTCTTTGGTATAGATACCATGTTCTGTTAAGATAAAAGGTCTACCATTATCATGTGAGAGTAGGGTGGCTAAAAATCCAGCATAACCTGTTGATGGTGAGTGTACGATTTTACCTCTGTGACCTATAAATTTTGCAAGTTTAGCCATTTTCCATATGGGTGTATGGATATTTCTAACCGTCCAAAAGTAGTCAATAAATGGAATATCTTGGGCATTTTCTTGATTTTTCTTTAAAATAAAATTCCATGATTCACGGCTATAGAGAAACATCGACTCATCAATGGTATTGAGATAAAAGTCAAGTTTTTGTATCTCTACAGGAAAGGGGGTTCCTTTGTCTCGTTCTCTATACCACTTATGAAGTTTTTCTACATCCTCAAAAGCTTTAGGGTCACCATCCATAGGGGTGATGGGTGGCTTCTCTTCACTGTCAAACATATAAACTTGTACAATATAGACCAAGTTATCTGGAAATTCAAACAGAGGCGTAGGTGAGTAGTCTGCACGTCTACTCCCTATAAAAGCGATACCAAAAGTATACTGTGGCATTCCAGCAATGAGCTGTGCTATCCAAGAGGAGACTCCACCTCTAACAAAAGGGTAGGTTCCCTCTGAAGGAATCAAAATATCAGGCTCTCCTCTATCTAGTACTATCTCCATTACTGCCTCCACATCTGATAGAGTGGTTTCATTTTGAGCATCAGGTTATAATCTTCATGAACAATATACTGAGGCACAGCATTATAGTTTTTCAGTTCATACTCTATCTCAGCTAAATAGGTATAGATAAAGTGTTCAGGTATTCCTAGTGCTATGGCGTTATGAAAATGGCTTTTAGCAAGGTTATACTTTTGATTAAAAAGGTAGATTTTCCCTAAAAGAACAGAACCCCTACCACTTGGGGTACTCTCTCCTAGTACCTCTTCAATCTTTTGGGTATAAAAATCAATAAGATGTGAGTCAGCTACTCCATGAAAAATAAATTGCCAATAGGTCTCTGCCAATAAAAACCTATAGTTATCAAGCTCTTCTTGAACAGTGGTCTCATCTATATGTTTATGAAGTTTTTTTAGATTGTCATTTAGCTCTTTTTCATAAGAAGAGATTAATGAAAAGGCATAAAGTCTAGCCTCTTCAGAGCCATCAGATAAAAGTTGTTTAATTCGACCGATATTATTTTGTTCATTGTTTTCATATAGAATTCTGAGTGATTTTATCTTTTCATCATTGGAGATGTTTTTCCAATTTTTGTGGGTTGAAACATCCAGTACCCCTTCATGAAATTTACTACTAACCATAGGAAGTTGAGCAAAATAGGTTTCAAAATCCATCACTTCATAAGTGGGTCTACTCACACGATAAGTCGCCCAAGAGAGTCCAAATAGCATCAAAACAAGTGTTAAAAGCAGTCCCATAAAGAGCAGTCCAAAGTTTAAAATAACCATAAAGAGAAAAATTTCTCGTTTATAAACA